>CAZRFG010000040.1:0-15361 GCA_964599205.1 uncultured Victivallaceae bacterium | reverse complement strand
GTTCGGAAAATTCCATTTTCAGTAAGGTTTTTATTGTCACATTCAAAAATTACACCCCACTTATTTGCAATATTTTTTCCTCTATTCGCTACCTCAAACACAACTTGCAATTGCAAAAAAAGACTATCATCATGGGTGTGAGCCAAAAGAGTTTGAACGCCTAATGGTTGTGCCTCAAGGATTGGCACAATTGCGCGGTTACGCAACGCCTCTAAAAAGAAATGGGGCGCTGGTTCTGATTTGCCTCCTGGCCTGTAATAATATATCTTATTATGTTTTGTCTGATGCGGGGCATGATGATTATCGCCAATATCAATGACGATAATGATCTTTCCAGGCGGAATTTCTGTTTTTTCACTTGGTATAACTTCGTGGACTCTGAATGTGGCAAGAGGATAATCAACTAGGGTTGGCACGATTTGCTCGATAAACTCTCGCGTGGGGGTGTTCTTTCTATTAGGAGGAACTCCGTCAAAAGTTCCATCATCCCTAACACCAAGTACAATATGTCCACCTCCAGAGTTTGCCAGTGCGGAAACCGCAATAGCTATCTTGTCGCGGAAATATGTTTCCTCAATCAATGCTCCTGATTTACGCTCAAAGTAATCATGTTCTCCTTTAGGCAGAGCGCTTATCTCGCTCTCTGTCCATTTCTCTTTCAGCATGATTTACTCCTCGATTTGCTTACGCAACTTCAACAAATCTTGCAAAAAAAAGTCATCATACAAAAGTAATATAATTACTTCCAAACGCTTTTCAAGTGCAATGAATTCATTTAATGGTGTAATGCCAGTAATGGTGCCAGTCTTTATATCTAACTTGTAATCTATCGTGCCATTCTTTGCAATGGTATTGTAGATAAATATTTATTCCGTAATTAGTTGTCCTATATTCCTTATGGAGTGGATTCGCTTTCTTTTCAGCAAAGATGTCAATTTTTTTGAATTGATCTTCAAATACGTATGTGATATGTTAAATTGATGATATTTGAGCTGAAGGGGATGACGCTTTTGTCTTGATGAAAATGATCAACCCCGCATTTTTTCAATTGGCTTGTCAATTGAAAAAATGCTACTCAAATAGGTTTGGAAAAGGAAGAGCGCGAGAAGGACAAACCTTTCCTCAAAAGGTTTTTCCTTCTCGCACCCGTTTCCCATTCATTTTTTTTGCAAAAAAAATCCCCGGCCGCGGGGCCGGGGATTGGGGTTATTCGTCTTTTTTCTTCTTTTTCGGCTTGTCGACCGGGATGGACGGGTCGATCATGTCGCGGAGTTTGCGCAGCGGCTTGGCGGCGCGGGGGGCGTAGGCCGGGGCGTCGTCTTTTTTGCCCTTGAAGGGTTTGTTGTAGGCGGGGCGGTCGCCGTCCTTTTTGCCTTTGTAGGGCTTGTAGTCGCCGTCCTTTTTATCGCGGGGTTTGTAGTCGCCTTCTTTTTTGCCTTTGTAGGGCTTGAAATCACCGTCTTTTTTGCCCCGGTAAGGGGTGAATTCGCGGACCGGGCGGTCGGGGGACTGGCGTTCCTTGAATTCGCGGGTGCGGGCGGCGCTTTCGCCGGTGTTTTCCTCTTTCGGCGCATTGGGATCGCGGGCGATTTCGACCGAGGGGCCGCGCTGGCGGCGGAAGGACTCGATCAGGTTTTCCACGTCGTCGTTGCGCACTTCGACAAAGGAGAATTTGTCGTAGCACTCGATTTTGCCGATCCGGTAGCTTTTGATCCGGGTGAAGCGGTAGATCAAATCGAGCAACTTCACCGCGCCGTACTGGTCGAGCTTGCCGACGCCGATGAAGAGCCGGGTGTGGCCGACGTCGTCGCGGTTGTCGAAGCGTTCGGGGCGCTTGCCGAGATCTTTGTAACTATCGGGCTGGAGTTCGTCTTTGAATTTCAGCTTCAGCATCGCCGCCAGCAATTCGGCGGGCTCGGGGAATTCGGTCAGCAGCTCTTCGGCGAAGGGGAGCAGCGCCTGGTGTTCGTCATGGGCGATCATCTCCGCGAGTTTCTCGCCGAAGCGCTGTTTTTTGGCGACGATCACTTCGTCGCCGTGGGGCAGCTTTTCGCGGCGGATATTGCCGCTGGTCTCTTGCTTGATCCGCGCCAGCTGGCGGGATTCGGCGGGGGTGACAAAGGTGATCGCGGTGCCGGTCTTGCCGGCGCGGCCGGTCCGGCCGATGCGGTGGACGTAGGTCTCCGAGCCCTGCGGCATCGAATAGTTGATCACGTGGGTGAGGTCGTTGACGTCGATCCCGCGCGCCGCCACGTCGGTGGCGATCAGAATCCGGAACTTGCGGCTCTTGAAGCCGTTAATCACCCGGGTCCGCTGGGCCTGGGCGATGTCGCCGTGAAGCGCTTCCACCGGGTAGCCCTGGAGCTGCAGTTTCTCGGTGAGTTCATCGACGTCGTTGCGGGTGCGGCAGAAGACCATCGCGTAGATGTCCTCCTCCATATCGATGATCCGGGAAAGGGCTTCGAGTTTGTTTTCGCGCCGGACTTCAAAGTAGATCTGCTCGGTCAGTTCCGGGGCGTCGTTGTCGCGGATGGTCCGGATCACCTCGTATTCGCGCATGAAGCGCTCGGCGATGGCCTGGATTTCCGGCGGCATGGTGGCCGAAAACATCAGCATGCGCTTGTCTTTGGGGGTTTCGGCGAGAATCCGCTCGATGTCCTCGATGAAGCCCATGTTGAGCATTTCATCGGCTTCGTCGAGCACGGTGAACTGGAGTTTGTCGAGCCGCAGCTTGCCGCGCTCGATCAGGTCGATCACCCGGCCCGGGGTGCCGATCACGATATCGATACCGTCGCGCAGGCGCTGGAGCTGGATTTCGATGTTCTGGCCGCCGTAGAGGGCGGCGATCCGCAGCGGGCGCGCGCCCTTGAGCGAATTGAGCTCTTCGGCGATCTGGATCGAGAGTTCGCGGGTCGGGGACAGGATCAAGGCTCCGGGATCGCCGTCGCCGCGCTCGACCACTTCGAGGATCGGAATGCCGAAGGCGGCGGTTTTGCCGGTGCCGGTCTGGGCCTGGCCGATGATGTCCTTGTCGCCGGCGAGCAGCCGGGGGATGGTTTGCTCCTGAATCGGAGATGGCTCTTCGAAACCCTTGCGCCGCAGCGCTTCCAGGGTGATTTCGGAGATGCCAAGTTTTCGGAAATTGTCGAGGTCGCTCATAAAAATCTTTCTTGCAAAGGCGCCTGTGCGCCTGGTTTGATCGAGGCTTTCGGGTCCGGCTTGCTGTTACTGCGTAAAAGCCGTCCATGTGTGCGGGTCAAATCCGGCCTGCCTCTTTTTGCCGTCGATCCGGTTCGCGGCAACTTTCGCCGAACCGGATTTGATTTCCGCAGTCGTTGCGTGATTCCTAACCTTTGGAGTGCAACCTGAGACTCTGCTTGTCGGTTACCAAGTGAAGCCCATATTGAAGTGGAAACGCAGCTTGCTGCTGACGTTGTCCTGATTGTTGATGACGGGGTAGGCGAGGTCGAGCTTGATCGGGGCGTTGATCATCGGCAGCTGGATGCGCAGACCGTAACCGGCGCCCATGTTGATCTTGCCGGGGCTGAAGCTGTAGGAGTCTTCCCAAGCGTTGCCGACGTCGGTGAAGACCGCGCCGCGGATGAAGCGCCAGATCGGGTGGGTGACTTCAAAAGTACCCAGCGCCATGGTCTGGCCGCCCATCGGCTTGCCGTTGCTGTCGAGCGGCGAAACATCGCGGAACGGGAAGCCGCGCAGCGAGTCGCCGCCGCCGAGGAAGTAGCGTTCAAAGAGCGGCGCCTGACTGTCGCCGCCGAAGGCGTCCAGCACCCCGATCCGGAAGCCGGCCATCGCGATGATCGCCTTTTCCCAGAACGACTGGTAGTAGCTGCCCTTGAGTTCCAGCCGGTAGAAGTTCTCGGTCGAGCCGAGGATTTTCGGCGACACCGCGGCCAGCGCGTTGATGTTGTAGCCGCTGGTCGGGAACATCAGACTGTCGCGGGTGTCGCGGTCGAGCATCAGCGAGAGCTGGCTGACGCTCTGCCAGCCGCGTTCGGACCACAGTTCGGGGCCGACGCTGTGCGACATGTCAAAGACCCGGACGCGTTCGAACTTGTAGCCGGCGGTGAGGTTGGTGAAATCGTCGAAGATCTTGTGCGACAGCGAGAACCGGCCGCCGATCCGCTGTTCATTCCAGTATTCGTAGTCCATCTGGTTCAGATAGAACGAGGTGTCGAGCCGGAGCGGCATGTCGAAGAGCCACGGCTCGGTGAAGTCCACATTGAGCCCGGCACGCTCAATCCCGTACAGGGCCTGGACCCGGAAGCGTTCGCCGCCGCCGTAGAACCAGTCGCCGGGATTGGTGATGTCGAAGTTGTTGCTGGAGAGTTCCGCCATCCCGACCAGGCTGTTGACGTCGGAGAAGCCGGCTCCGACCTTGAGGTTGAAGCGGTCGTCTTTTTCCTCGACCTGGATGTTGACGTCTTTTTCGTCGACGGCGTCGGCGTTGACGGTGGTGGTTTCGACCTTCTTGAAGTAGCCCATGCCCATCAGGCGGGACTTGCTGGCCTCGATGCGGTTGCGGTCGACCGGGTCGCCGGGCTGGATTGCAAGTTCGCGGCGGATTACTTTGTCCTTGGTCTTGGTATTGCCGGCGATGACTACGTCGCGGATGGTGTATTTGCGCCCTTCGGTGATTTCATAGGTGACGTTGACGATGTGGGTTTGAAAATCGGCCTGGCGGATTGCCTTGACCGTGATGTCGCTGTAGCCGAGCGACTCGTAGAGGTCGAGGATCGCTTTGCGCGAGCTCTCCTCGGCGGCGGCGCTGAAGGTCTGGTCGGGCTTGAGCTTGACCAGCGGGAAGAGGTCCTCGTTGGTGAAGACGGTGTTGCCGGTGATCGCCACTTTGCCGATTTTGTAGGGTTCGCCCTCGAAGACTTTGAAGTGCAAATTGACGTATTCGGGGTCTTCTTTGTCGGGGGTGATCTGGAGCGATTCGATCTTGAAGTCGAGATAGCCCTTGTCGTAGTAAAGTTCGCGCAGCCGGGCGCGGTCGGTTTCGAGCTCGGGACGGTCGAGCAGGCCCTCGTTGATGTACTTGCCCACCCACGGCAGCGCGCCGATGATCGAGTAGCGGTTGGCGATCGAGTTTTTGAGTTCGCTTGCGCTGTAGGCGCTGTTACCCTCAAAGGTGACGTTGTCGACCCGCAGCCGGAGGTTTTCACGGATCTGGAAGGTGACTTCGACCTGGTCCTTGCCGACGTCCTCGATTTTGGGCGTCACCACGGCGTCGTTGTAGCCCTCTTTTTTGTAGTATTCGCGCAGCGCGTTGACCGATTCGCGCAATTTGGCGTCGTTGAGCGGGCTTTCGGCGGCGAGCTTGATCTCGTTGCGGAGGTCTTTTTCCTTGAATTTCTCGTTGCCGGCGATGATGATCTTGCGGACGAAGGGCTTCATCCGGAGCTTGAAGGTGAGCTTGACGCCGCCGTCGGCGTCGGCGTCGGCGTCGATGGCGGCGGAGACGTCGGCGAAGTTGCCGGTCGCGTAGAGGCGCTTGATGTCCTCGTCGAGCTCCTCGCGGTTGAATTCGGCGCCGTTGCGGAGCTTGATGTTGTACATCAGTTGCTCCTGCGAGAGCGGGGCTTCGCCTTGTTGTTCAAAGCGGATATCGGCGACTTTGGCCGCCATCGCGGTCAACGCAATGACGGTGCACAGCAAAGCCGCCGTGACTTTCAAAATAGACACTTCCAGAAACTCCGGGGGAATGGGGGTTCAGCTACATAACATATCAAAATGTACTATAACGCCTTTTTAGGCAAATGTCTAACCGATAACGGAAAAAAAACGCGAAATCGTGTCGGCGGACTATCTTGCCGGAAGTTTTCCGGCGAAATAAAACGCCGGCAGCAGCATCGCCAGCGCGGCGGCGGCGACCAAATTGTAGGACCCGCTCCACTCGAGGAGTTTGCCGCCGATGAATCCGGCGCACAGCATCGGCGGCGCCTGGACCATCATCATCAGCGCCCCCGCCCGGCCGACGAAACGCTTCTCCGGCAGCGTCACCATCAAACTCCAGTTGACCGCGTTCCAGCTGTCGCGGGCGAAGCCGAGCACGAAGAAGGCGGCAAAGGCCAGCGCCAGGCTGCCGCGGTAGAGCGTCAGCAGGAAAAAGACGATATAGAGCGCGAGCGCGATCCGGAGCGCCGATCGAACCTGGAAGTGTTTGGTCCAGAAGGAGGTGAAGAGACTTCCGGCGACCGCGCCGATCACCACCGTAGCGGCGAAAATGCCGTAATAGCCTTCGTTGAGATTGAGTTCGCGGCAGAACTGCACCGAGACGAAGCCCAGCGCGAGATAGATGCCGCAGTAGAAAATCCGCACCAGGAGAAAGTTGACGATGGCGCGGCTCTCGAGGAGTTCGCCCAGCCGGACCGGGTTGCCGCGCATTTTCGCCAGGTGGTGCGGCGCTTCGCGGGGCTCGCGGATGCGGGCAAAGGAGAGGATCGACCCGGCCATCGCCAGCGACCAGAAGACGAACAGCAGCGCGTAGCCGTAGCGGTTGGGCCAGTGCGACAGCGTCACTTTGACCAGGTATCCGCCGAAGACTCCGAGCAGACCGCCGATCGCCAGCCGGGTGGCGATGAGACGCGGCAGGAGCTGCGGCCGGACGGTTTTGCCGAGGAGTTGCACCCACGGCGGGATCGCGATTCCGATCCCGGTGCCGATGATGAAGGTCGCGATGAAGATCAGATACGCCAGCGCCAGGTTGTCGGAGATGGTGACCAGCAAAAGCGGCATCAGGAAATAGGGGATCTTCTGGACCGGCATGCAGACAAACATCACAAAGGGGTGCTTGCGCTCCAAGGTATCGGTGTAGGGCGTCACCAGCATGCCCGGCAGCGAGGTGCCGAGCAGGAAAATCGCCGGCGACAGCGAAACCATCCACGCCGGCGCGCCGAGCTGGGTCAGCATGCCGGGGAGAATGGTTTCCGCCGCGATGAAACTCATCGCAAACGCGCCGAACACCCCGTCGAGGATGTGGAGCGTGAAATTGCTGAAACGGAGCTTCATTTACCCTGCTGCTTGGCCCACGAATCCTTCAGCGTGACGGTGCGGTTGAACACCAGCTTGTCCGCCGTGCTCGCGGGATCGGGGCAGAAGTAGCCCTGGCGCTCGAACTGGACGGTCACCCCGACTTTGGCGGCTTCGGCCAGCGCGGGCTCGATCATGCAGTCGACGATCTTGAGCGAATCGGGATTGAGCTCGGTCAGAAAATCGGCGTCGGACGCGCCCGGCTGTTCCACCGAGAAGAGGCGGTCGTACAACCGGCACTCGGCTTTGACCGCGCGTCCGGCGTTGAGCCAGTGGATGGTGCCCTTGACCTTGCGCCCGTCGGGGGCGGCGCCGCCGCGGGTTTCGGGGTCGTAGGTGCAACGCAGCTCGACGACTTTGCCGTCGGCGTCGGTGACCGCTTCGACACACTTGATGAAGTAACCGTAGCGGAGCCGGACTTCGCTGCCCGGGGCCAGCCGGTAGTAGCCTTTGGGCGGGTCGAACATGAAGTCGCTGCGTTCGATCAGGAGTTCCCGGCCGAAGGGAATCCGGCGGGTGCCCGCCGCCGGGTCTTCCGGATTGTTGATGCCGTCGAGGTACTCTTCGCGGTCGGCGGGATAGTTGGTGATCACCACTTTCAACGGATCGAGCACCGCCATGTAGCGCGAGGCGCAGACGTTGAGCTCTTCGCGGATGCACCGCTCAAGGATGCCGACGTCGGTGACGCTGTTGACCTTGGTGATGCCGAGCGCGGCGCTGAATTTGCGGATTGCCCCCGGCGGCACGCCGCGGCGGCGCATCCCGCAGATGGTCGGCATCCGGGGGTCGTCCCAGCCGGAGACGTATTTTTCGCGGACCAGCTGGAGCAGTTTGCGCTTGCTCATCACGGTGTAGGAGAGCTGGAGGCGCGAAAATTCATACTGGTGCGGCCGGTGCGGAAAGTCGATCGACTCCAGCACCCAGTCGTAGAGCGGGCGGTGAATTTCGAATTCCAGCGTGCAGAACGAATGGGTGACGCCCTCAAAGGCGTCTTCCAGCGGGTGGGCAAAGTCGTACATCGGGTAGATGCACCACTTGTCGCCCTGGCGGAAGTGTTCGGCGCGGCGGATGCGGTAGAGCACCGGGTCGCGCATGTGAATATTGGGCGAAGTCATGTCGATCCGGCCGCGGAGCACCTTTGACCCGTCGGGGAATTCGCCGGCCCGCATTCGCGTAAAGAGATCGAGATTCTCCCCGATGCTCCGGGCGCGGCCGGGGGAATCCTTGCCGGGCACCATCGAGTTGCCGCGGTACTCCTCCCACTCCTCGGGGGAGAGGTCGCAGACGTAGGCTTTGCCGCGCTTGATCAACTCGACCGCCGCGCCGTACATCTCCTCGAAAAAGTCGGAGGCGTAGTAGACCCGGTCGCCGTAGTCGAAGCCGAGCCATTTGACGTCGTCGGCGATCGATTCGACGTATTCGGTCTCTTCCTTGGTCGGATTGGTGTCGTCCATCCGCAGGTTGCAGCGTCCGCCGTACTCAAGGGCGACGCCGAAGTCGAGGCAGATCGCCTTGGCGTGGCCGATGTGCAAGTAGCCGTTGGGCTCGGGCGGGAAGCGGGTCACCACTTCGGGATAGCGCCCGGCGGCGACGTCGCCGGCGACGATTTCGCGGATGAAATCGAGTGAAACGGTATTCTCTTCGGACATAGGATACTCCGGTATCAAAGGTTTTTAAATTCCATAAACGATATAAAATACATGCGGGGAAGGCACTTTGCAAGTAGCCGGATGATCAGTAGGCGTCGATTACCCGTCCGCGGAAGCCCAGCTGGCGCAGTTGTCGCCCGATCGCCTCGCCGTAGAGCACCGAAGTGATGATCACGGCGACATCGTCGCGATCGGCGGCGATCTCCGGGGGAAAGATCCGGCGGCTCCCGATGCATTGCCCCTGCCGGGCCGGATCGGCGTCGATCAGTCCGGCGATCTGGAAGCGGTCGAATGCGCCCTCGGCCAGCAGCCGCAAACAGTGCGCGCCGATCCCCCAGAGATAGACCGTCTGCGGCGGCTCGGCGGCGAGTTTTTGCCGCAGCTGCCGCTCGCCCCGGGCGGATTCGTCGAGATAAGTCCGCATTTCCCGCCCGGGTGAAACGGCGCAACCGAGCGGAGCCGGCCCGGCGGTTTCAAGTTTGCGGGCCAGCATCCGGACATGGCGGTGGCGGATTCCGGGGTTGAACGAGGCGAACGCCGCCGAGTCGCTTTTTTCCACCGCGAAGCCGTTGCCGGCCAGCAGCGCTGCCAGCGTTTCCTGGGAAAAGTGATTGATATGCTCGCGGTCGAGAAAGTAATAGGGCGTCCGGCAGGCCTCGAGGTAACCGGTGGCGTCGGGGACATCGAGATAGAGCCGCCCGCCGACTTTGAGGTGCTGGCTGATCCGCCGCAGAGCTGTGGCCGGATGAAAGAGATGCTCAAAGACCTGGGTGCAGAAAATCAAATCGAATTCCCGTCCGGCCGCCAGGGTCCGGATGTCGGCGGCGATGCCGGGAATCCCGTAACTTTGACGGATGAAGCGGACGCAGTCCTCCGAAGCGTCGACCGCGAAGAGATCCCGGCAGCCGCGGTCGGCGAGGAGCTTCAGCAGTCCCCCCTTGGCCGCGCCGAAGTCGGCGATCGCCTCGCCGGGATCGGGACCGGCGAATTCGATCGCCCGGCTGAAACGCTCGACGTCGAGCGGCGAAAGCCCTCCCGCACCGGCGCTGAAAACCTGCATGTATTTGAGGCAATTGCGGTAATAGGCCACGAACACCGTCTCGTCGGCGTCGAAGTCGTCGAACACCTGGCCGCAGGCGAGGCAGGCGACGATCCGGTAGCGCGCCGGGAGAATCAGCGATTTCTCCTCCGGGTACCGGATTTCGTGCATCAAGGTTTTTTGGTTCCCGCCGCAGCCGGGACAGGTGCGTTCCGTCATGTCGATGGCTCCGTTACAGGTTTGATTAACCGGCGCAATGTTTTTTGGATATTGTTCGCGGTTCGGGCTGGCAACCGGGACAGAAAAAGGTTGAACGCCCGCCGATCGTCAGGTGGCCGATGGTGCGACCGCAGACCGGACAGGGCCGGCCGCGGCGCTGGTAGACGTTATGCTGCTGCGCGAAGTGCCCCTCGGAGCCGTCGACCAGCCGGAAGTCGCGGATGGTGCTGCCGCCCGCCTCGATCGCTTCGCGGAGGGTGGCGCAAGCGGCTTCGACCAGCCGGGTGAAATCGGCGCGCTTGAGCGAACCGGCCGGCCGCAGCGGGTGGATCCGGCAGCGGAAGAGCGTCTCATTGGCGTAGATGTTGCCGATCCCGGTGACCACCGCGTTGTCCATCAAAAAGAGCTTGACCGGGGTTTTGCGGTCGCGCGAACGTTTGAAGAGATAGTCGGCGCTGAAGTCGCCTCCCAGCGGCTCGGGGCCGAGCGCGTCGAGTTCGGGCGAGGATGCGCCGATCACCTTGACCACGCTGAAGCGGCGGGTGCATTCGAAGCGGAAGACATCGCCGTTGTCGAGGTGGAGGAAGACGTGTTCGTGTTTCCGCCGGGGAACCGCGGCGGACTCGATCCGGATCACCCCGGTCATTCCGAGGTGAACCAGGAGATTCCGGCCGTCGTCGAGTTTGATGATCAGGTAACGCCCCCGGCGCTCGACGCCGGTGATCCGCCGGCCCTCGAGTCCGGCCGCCGCCAGCGGGGCGAGGGGTTCGCGGAGCCGGGGGGTGAAAATTTCGACCCGGGTCACCACCCGTCCGGCGAGGTGCGGGATCAACGCGGTTTTGACCGTTTCGACTTCAGGAAGTTCCGGCATTACAACGAGATCCCTTTGAGCTTCTTGAAGTGGTTGACGGCATACGAATCGGTCATTCCGGCGAGATAGTCGAGTACGTACAGCAGCCGGAGATAGGAGCTTTTGCGCCATTCCGGATCATCGACCGGGGCGTAGCGCGGCGGCAGCACTTTGATGAAGCGGCGGGCGCGGTAGGAGGCTTTTTCCCCGCCGTTGAGTTCGCGGGCGACTTCGTCGACCGCCGGGACCAGCGCGTCGAGCATCCCCGAAACCAGCTCGAACCCCGCGGCGATGATGGTCGCCACCTGCGGCGCATTGTAGATGTCGGGAACGCTGCGTTCGCTGATTTTGGCCAGCACCGGAGCGGCCGGGATCGCTTCGATCAGCGGTTTGGTGAACGTGCCGTCGAGGAACTCCTGCTGGCGGTCGCGGAAAACGTCGACCGACTGCTTGACCAGCGCGCCGATCACCTGCGCCCGCAGGAATTCGACCCGGCGCGCGTTGGAGCCGAAGCGGTCGAGATAGCTCTCCACCCACTCCTCCTGAACAATTTCGAGGAAATGCGCCTTGAGTTCGTCGTAGCCGATCAGGCCGACCATGTGGGCGTCTTCGAAATCGACGATCCGGTAGGCGATGTCGTCGGCCGCCTCGACCAGAAAGGCGAGGGGGTGGCGGGCGTAGCTGCCGTCGGCGACCCGGGTCATCCCGGTACGTTCGGCGACTTCGGCGAAGAGCGCTTTTTCGCTCTGGAAATAGTTGAATTTTTTGCCCGCGACGCCGGGCGGCCGGATCTCCACTTTTGACCCGCATGGATACTTGGCGAAGGCTCCCAAGGTGGCGCAGGTGAGCTGCATGCCGCCGCGCTGGTCGGGCATCTGGAGCGTGGTGAGCACCCGGAAGCCGTGGGCGTTGCCCTCGTAGCGGGCGAAGTCCTCCCATTCGGCGGCGGTCATGCTTTCGCGGTCGGCAGCGGCGATCGCGGAGCGGGCGAACCAGTGGCGGATCGCCTCTTCGCCGCCGTGGCCGAGCGGCGGATTGCCGATGTCGTGGGCGAGCGCGGCGGCGGCGACAATCGCCCCGATGTCGCTCGGCTGGGCATTGGCGGTGTCGAAATTGGCGGTGATGAAGACTCCGGCGGCGGTGCCGAGCGAGCGGGCGATCGACGAGGTTTCAAGACAGTGGGTCAACCGGGTGCGCACGTAATCGTGTTCGCTGAGCGGGAAAACCTGGGTCTTGTCCTGCATCCGGCGAAAGGCCGAGGAGAAGATGATGCGGTCGAAGTCGCGCTGAAAGGGCGAGCGGTCCTGCGAGATCACCGCCCCCTCGTCATGGCGTCCCAGCCGGACCGGCGAGACCAGGTGTTTCCACTCCATCATGATCAGACATTCCCCCGCAGAAGCCGGTTCAATTCCTCCTCCGACGGCTGCGCGCCGTATTCGGAGAGTTCAAAGAGTTCGGCGAATTTGGCCGTGCGCCCGGCTTCGCCGTCGAAGCGGACGAGGACGTCGCGCCCTTTGTCGGCCCGCACCTGGTCGCGCTTCGCAATCCAGTTGTCGAAAATCCACTTGCGCTTTTCGGCGACGCTCCAGCCGGAGGCGTCGAAGTCGCGGTTGCCATTGATCCACGGGAGCCACTCAAAAAACTGCGACTCGTGGTGCATCAGCATGTCGAGCTTTTTCTCGATCGCGTCGTCGGTGGCGACCGCCGCGTCGACCCGCGACGGGCGCGGCGACGTGAAGTTGTCGTAGGAAAGGAGAAAAATCACCGGCTCCATGGTCGCCGGGGTGTCGGGACAGCAGAGCGGCACCCCGATCAGGAACGCCGCGTCCTGGACCAGCTGCCCGGCCGCGCGGTGGTCGGCGTGATAATCGCAAGTGCGGTGGGTGACCACCGCGTCGGGACGGAAATTCCGGATCAGCCGGATGATTTCTTCGCGGTTCTCGAGGTTGGCTTCGAGCCGGCCGTCGTTGTGGTTGAGCACCTGGTACTCGATCCCGGCTTCGGCGGCGGCGCGCTGGGTTTCGTGGTAACGGCGGGCGGCCAGCGCCGAGGGGTTCATCGACTGATGCCCGGCGTTGCCGTTGGTGACCGAGACCAGCCGGACCCGGTGGCCCTGCCGCGCCAGCCGGATCGCGGTGCCGCCGAAAATCAGGTCGCCGTCGTCGGGATGGGCGGAAATGACCAGAAAACGCAGTTCTTTCATGAATTGAAAATTCCACTGTTCAATGAATTGCTTATCAATGCCACTAATATAGCCATGCTTCGGAGAAATAGCAAGCAACCGGGGTTGACAAATGTACCTGATGCAGGCAAAGTAAGAAGCTGCAACAAATTTTTCGGGAAAGACGGCGATGATCTATTTTGACCATGCTTCGGCGATGGCGGTGAGTCCGGATACTTATGATGCGTTCCGCGAGTTCGGGTCGTGGGCGTTCGTCAACCAGGAGGCCGGGCACGACGCCGGCTACCGGGTCCGGACCGCGCTCGACCAGGCGGGGGAACGGCTGGCGGCCAAACTCACCGGGCGGCCGATGACCGTCCTCTGGGGCGAAACCGGGAGTGAGCTCCTTCACGCGCTGTCGCAATATCCGTGGCGCGGCGTCGAGTGCTCCGGCGTCCTCCACCCCGCGGTCAACGCGGCGTTCAAAGCCTTTGCCGGGGCCGAACCCCAACTCCGGGTGATCGGCCACGTCCAGAGCGAGACCGGCGAACTCGCCGCCCTGCCCGGACCGGGTGCGCCGGTGCTGGTCGACGCGATCCAGAGCGCGGGCAAACTCCCGATGCTCCCCGGCGCGGCGGCCTATCTTATTTCCGGCCACAAATTCGGCGCCCCCGGCGGCGCCGCGCTGCTTTGCGAACCCGGATTGGGAAAAAAGCTCAAGGAACATTTCAAGTGTTTGCGTTTCGAGCGTTACGCGCTCGGCCGTCCCGAGCCGACAGTGATGCTGACCATGGTTTACGCTCTCGAAAAGATGGTCGACGCGATGGCCGCCAATCTGGCGCACGTCGGCGCCGTCAACCGTTTTTTGCGCGACCGCCTCGGCGCGGTCAAACTGAAATCCGGGGCTTCCCCGATCCTGACCGTCGACTTCGAGCGCGCTTCGCCGTGGATCTGCCACTTCGTCCTCCCCGGCATCGACACCGGGGTGCTGGTGCGGATGCTTGCGCAACGCGGCGCGATGGTCGCCAGCTCCTCGGCCTGCCGCGCCGAGGGGGGCGCACCGAGCGAAGCGCTGCTCGCCCTCGGCTTCCCCAAAGCCGACGCCCGCTCCGGGCTGCGGCTGAGTTTCGCCCCCTCCAACACGCTCGCCGAAGCGGCCGATTTTCTCGATCTGCTGCAATCGGCGCTTGCCGATTACTAACGCGCGGCGCCGTCGGCGGCCGGTGAAGCGACGCTCTGCGTTATTGTAAAAAAAAAACCGGTTTTCCTTGCCAAGGACCGCCCCCGGCGGTATAGTAAAGACAAGTTTTTTCAACTTGGTAAAAAGGAGTATATCGATGGGCGGTTTCTTCGGCGTGGTTTCGCAACAGGACTGTGTCTGCGATCTCTTTTACGGCACGGATTATCACTCGCACCTCGGCACCAAACGCGGCGGGATGGCGGTCGCCGGAGAAGACGGCCGGATCATCCGGCGGATTCACGACATCACCAACTCCCAGTTCCGCTCCAAATTCGACGACGATCTCGAGGATTTCCGCGGCAAGGCCGGGATCGGCATCATCAGCGATTTCGAGGACCAGCCTTTGGTGATCACTTCCCGTTTCGGGGTTTACGCGATCGTCACCGTGGGCCGGATCAACAACCTCGCCGAACTGGTCGAGGACTCCTACGCCGCCGGGGTTTCGCACTTCTCCGAATCGAGCGACGGCGAGCTCAATCCGACCGAGGTGGTGGCGTCGCTGATCAACCGCGGCGATTCGCTGGTCGGCGGCATCGAGCATGCCCAGCGGGTGATCGACGGCTCCTGCTCGATGCTGATTCTTCACGACGGCACGGTTTACGCCGCCCGCGACCGCTACGGCCGGACCCCGGTGGTGATCGGCGAAAAGGAGGGGGCGTTCGCGGTGACGATGGAGAGCACCGCCTTTCCGAACCTCGATTACCGCGTCAAATATGAACTCGGCCCCGGCGAAATCGTCCAGATCTCGGCCGACCGCGCGGTTCAGAAAAAAGCGCCGGGTTCGACGATGAAGATGTGCGCCTTTTTCTGGGTTTACTACGGCTATCCCTCCTCGGCCTACGAAGGCGTCTGCGCCGAGATCGCCCGCTGCCGCAACGGGGCGATCATCGCCGCCGACGACGATGTCGAAATCGATTCGGTCTGCGGCATCCCCGACTCCGGCATTCCCCATGCGATCGGTTACTCCAATGCCGCGCACAAACCGTATCTGCGCGCCTTCGTCAAATACACCCCGACCTGGCCGCGCTCCTTCATGCCCCAGAACCAGCAGGTCCGTGACCTGGTGGCGCGCATGAAACTGATCCCGGTCCAGGAGCAGATCGAGGGCAAACGGCTGCTCTTCTGCGACGACTCGATCGTCCGCGGCACC
>CAZRFG010000039.1:0-15484 GCA_964599205.1 uncultured Victivallaceae bacterium | reverse complement strand
TGCGGCTGGCGGTGGTCAACGACGATGCGGTTCCGGCCCGGATCGGGCTCAGGCTGGACCGCGCCTACTTTGCATCCCTAGGCTGGACGCGCGAAAAACTCGCCTCCGCACGGGCGATGGAAGTGACCCCGGAAGGGGAAAAAGCCGTTGCGATCAGGTTCTCCGACGAGGGCGGCGATCTGCTTCTCGAAGCTGAAACCGGCTCATTTTCCGCCTTGCTGATCTTCGCCGGGAACTGATTTTCCGGAGTTTTCGGGCCGCCGACAGCGCCTTTCCGGCGTCTGCCGGCGGCCTCTTTTGTGCTCAAAAACGCTTTCGTTCAGGCATCTGAATCGCAACCGCGAAAAAAAACGGTTTTTTTTCACCGGACCTATTGACAAACGGGAAAAAATTGTCTATACTATCGATGTACATACAAGTGTATACAGGTTAAAGAATGATGAATCAGACGATCGACAAAGAGTCCGGCATTCCGGTCTATCTCCAGCTCAAGGCCCGGCTTGAGGACGAAATTGCGCGCGGCGAACTTTTCCCCGGCAAGCGCATTCCGTCCGAGAACGAATTGAGCCGCCGTTACGGCATTCACCGCCACACCGTGCGCAATTCGCTGCGCAAGCTCGCCGAAGAGGGCGTGCTGCGGAGCACCCCCGGCAGCGGCTGGTTCGTCACTCCGTCCGGAGAACGCACCCTCAGGATCGGCATCGTCGGCAATATGATGCTCAACGGCTACAAAATTCTGCTCGAACCGATGCCGCGCGGGGCAGAAGCCTCCGACTGCGAAACCTTTGAGCTTGACCGGGACAACCTTGAACGCCAGTGCCGCGAGCTGGCGATTGACGCGGTGGTCATCGCCAACAACATCATCGACATCCCCCGCGACTGGCCGATGCTCGCTTCGCTCGGCATTCCGGCGGTGGTGGTCAACCGGCAGCCGTTCGGCTCGGATATCCCCTTTGTCGCGATCGACCAGTATTACGGCGCCCGCGACCTGGTCGCACGGCTGGTCAACGCCGGGCACACCCGGATCGGGTGCATCGTTTCCAAACAGCCGCTGCGCTACGTCTCCGAGCGGTTCAAGGGCTACTGCGACGCGCTCACCGCGGGGAATCTCGAAATCGATCCCGAACTCTGCTGCATGGTCGAGGACGGCCATCATTTTCGCGACCAGCTGGAGGCCTTTTTCCGCTGCAACCGCGAGATGACCGCGCTTTTCGTCGGCGGGCAGGCTTTTCACGACCAGACTTTCGATTTGATCAAGGAACGCAAACTGCGGATTCCGGAAGAACTGTCGCTCGCGGTCTACGACCGGCCGCCGCATGAATTTTTGTTCGTCACCTATCTCGAACAGCCCTTTGAGCAACTCTGGCTGCAGCTCTTCCGGATGGTGCGGCGGCTCTGCAACGGCGAACAATTGACCGGCGAAACCATCAATCCCCTGATCGTCAACGGCAAAAGCATCCTCTCCCGCGCTTGATCACATCGCTAAATCGCCTTCTTTATTCATATCGGATCACTTTTCAACCCAAGGAGCCGAATCATGTCGCCACGTCGCAAATGCTTCACGCTGATCGAACTGCTGGTGGTCATCGCGATCATCGCCATCCTCGCCGCCATGCTGCTGCCGGCATTGAACCGGGCCCGCGACCAGGCTCACAGCACCAGCTGCGTCAACAATCTCAAGCAGCTCGGTCTGGGGGCCGGCTTTTACGCCAACGACAACGATAGTTTTTTCATTCCCTCCAAAGTGAATACGGTGACCGACGAACGCTGGCCCTATCATTTGTTTACCAATTATCTTAAAAATTACAAAGTATTCTTCTGCCCCAAAATCATCCGGATCAACACCACGCCGGTCATCGCCAAGAATTTTTCCACGCCGTCCTACGGCATCAGTCTCCACAACATCGCCGGGTCCTACTTTTCCACCAAAGGCGCTTCCGCGCCGTCCAACTGGCTGAACATGCCGGCCAAGGAACCGCAGGTCGGAGCGCCGGTGCGAACCGTGCTCTTTGTCGATTCATACAATCAGGCCGATCTGACCGTCGGAACCTATGTGGTTGACAGCTGGGAAGGGAGCGGCGGCCGGGCCAGCGCGCGGCACCGCAACAGCGTCAACATCACCTGGTGCGACGGCAGCGTCCGTCCGGAGCTCTGCGAGTCGGAATTCGGGGCGTACAACCGCCTCGGCAAGATTTCCGCCTCTTCGCAAGTCGGCAACGGCCTCAACTACTGGGATCGCTCCAAAGCGCGCCCGTGACCGGTAACCATAAGGATTTTGATGATGCATAAACTACTGTCCGGATTAATCTTTCTGTCGCTGATCGCCTCGGCGCTGGCCGACGCCCAGACCTACCGGGTCAAAAGCGGCGCTTATGAGTTGACCGTAAGTCCCCGCTACCAACAGACGGTTCGTTCGATTACCTATGCCGGGGCCGAACTCGCCACCCCGACCGGTTTTTACGGCACGGTGATGGCGCCCGCTCCGGGGAAATACATCGGGGCCGGCCATACCGAGGGCGGCAGCGAAACCTTGCTCTCCTTTTCCCTCTCCGTCGACGGCAAGGCGGTCCAGCCCGAAATCGGCAAAGTCTATAGCGGCGACGAGCTGGTGCTGGAAAAATTCTCCAAACTCGATCGCAGTTGTTTCCTCAACCGGATCACCGTCCGTCCCGACGGCATCGTCGAGCAGAAACGTTTTGTTTCGCCCGAAGGGCAGGATTTCTCCTTGCTCTACGTCAATTTGTTCTGCTTCAGCAAAGAAGCGACCGACTATTTTGCGCTTGACGCCGCCGGGAACAAGTGCGCCGGCAAGTTCGAAGAGACCTGGAACCTCCAGCGCGACGTCCGCTACGCGGCGATTTACGATGCCGCCAAAGAAACCGGGATCACCATCTATTACCCCGAAATCATCAAGGGCGCGGTGCGCCGCGCCGCCTTCTGGAATGTTCCCAACGCCTACAAAAAATATTACCTGATGGCCGCCGTCCCGGCGCATTGCCCGCCCGGCTTCGCCTCGCCGGTTTACACCGTGATCCTGCGCGGTTTCAAAGCCGCGCCCGCCGCCGCCGAGGGTGCCGCGGAAGCCGCCGCCGGGGAGGCGGCCGCGCTCAAGTTCGCCGCGCTTCCCGAGGTCAAAGCCCCAGCGCCCGCCGCCGCTCCGGCCGCCGCGCCCGAAGCGGGCAAAACCGCCGTCACCTTTGACACCGACTTCACCCGTTCGCGCGATGACTTCGCACCGACCTCGGCGGCGGGGAGCAAGGCGTACACCACTTTGTTCGGCTCCCGCCCGGAGATCGATTTCGACACCATGGCCCACTCGATTCGCGGCGTCAAAATCGGCCGGGAACTCGCTTCGATCCGGTATCCGAGCGAGGGCAATCTCCCGGTCGGGAGCGGCAGTTTCGAAATCACTTTCGCCGGCGATTGGGAGGGGGCTGACAAGGACATGCATATCCTCGCCGGATCTTTCGGCGCGCTTCCGGCCGGCGGCACGCCGGGGAAATTCATGCTCTACAAATACAAGGAGAGCGGGATTGCCGCCTACCTCGAAATCGGCGGCGGCAACAAACTCTTCCTCTCGCAGCGCGTCCCCGAGTGGCAGCCGGGAAGCTGGCACCATCTGGTGCTGACCTTCGGCGACGGCCGCGCCGCCTTGTACGTCGACGGCAAAAAAGTCCGCGATGGGTTGCTCGCTTCGCCGACCGCCTGGCCGCCATTTTTCACCATCGGCTCGTCGATGGAGAAGAGCGGACGCGGCAACACCGCCACGGTCGGCAACTTCAGCGCCTATCCGGTCGCGTTCTCCGATACCGAAGTCGCCGCGCTGGCCGCCCGGCGGCTCCCCGAGCTGCGGGCCAAGCTCGACCTCGCCGCCGCACCGGCCGCCGCCAACGAAACCGTGCTCCCGGCGAGCCCGTGGTTCAAAGACCGTCCCCGGCTCGGCATGGAGGCCCTCGACGACAATGCGCTTCCCGGCAACTGGCCGCCGCTTCAAGTCGATCACGGAAAAATCGGGGTCTGGCAGCGCGAATTCGACTTCACCGGCCCCGCGCTGTTGCGCTCGGTCAAGGCCGCCGGCGGCGAACTTCTGGCCGCGCCGGTCGAACTGGTGTGGAACGGCAAGCCGGTCCGCTTCACCGAACCGGTGCTCGAGCGCTCCGGCAAAGGCCGGGCCGTTCTTGAGAAAAAGGCGGATAATGCTCCGGTCAGCGTGCGGATCACGGTCGAGTACGACGGCATGGCCTGGTTTGAAACCGAGGTTGGCGAAAGCGGCAAAATGGAGTCGTTCCAGCTCGATTATCGCCTCGCCGGGACCGATTCCGAATTCATCCATTACGTCGGCGCGCCGGACAGTTATGAATCGCAGAATCTGGTCAAAAACTCGTTTTCGCGGGCGCTCGGCGAAAAGCCGGGCGTGGCGTTCTTGAGCCCGTTCCGCACCAATCTCTGGCTTGGCAACAACCGGCGCGGGCTGCTTTACTTCGTCGAATCGGATCAGTATTATTACCCGGTCGACAACCCGGAGCTGATTTCCGTCGAGCGCCGGAGCGACGGCAGCGCCGCCGTCCGGATCGCGATGGTGAAGACCGCACTCCCGGCCGGCGCACCGGAAAAAATCGGCTACCGGTTCGGGTTTCAACCCACTCCGGTCAAGCCGATGCCGAAAAACTGGCGTTCCTTCACCTACACCGCGCAGTATGAGTCGCTCAAGGGGCCGGCCCGCGGCAACCACCTGATCTACTGGCCTGACCAGTGGCGGGCGATCATGCTCGATCCCGAGCCCACCCGGGCACGTGAAATCGAACGCAACCGCAAGCTTTACCAAAAGGACAAAGCCGAGGGAAAATTGGTGCTGCCCTACTGGACGCGTCTCCATTACCCGACCCGGCAGGGCGACATCGTCAATCCAGACGGCGCGGTGCTTGACGCCGAGTGGCACACCGAGCCGCGCCGTCCCGGCGGCGGCACTCATCAGTACGATCGCGCCGCGATGACTTCGGGCTGGCAGGATTATCTGGTCTGGTGTACCGCCCAATGGTCGAAAACCTTTGGCCAGATCGACGGCGTCTACATCGACGAAACCCAGCCGATTCCCAACCGCAACCCGGTTTCCGGCGGCGGCTACAACGGTTTCGACAACCGGCGGCGACCGACCTACGAAATTTTCGGCTCGCGCAATATGATCAAGCGCATCGATTATTTGGTCGAGCAGGCCACCGGCCGTCCCGCCTCGTCGATCGCCCATACCTCCGCCACCCACGCGATGCCGAGCGTCGGGCTTTACCAGGCGATGCTGATCGGCGAGCAGTATTACTCCGGCTATTTCGCCAAGCGCAATCCGGAATTCCTGCCGCCGGAGGGGGAAGAGCGTTATTATTACAGTTACGCTTTGCCGGTCGACCGGCTGCGCGCCGAGTGTTATTACCGCCAGTGGGGTGCGGTGATGGTGTTTCTTCCCTGCCTCAAAAATCAGAAAGAGCTGATGACCGATCCGGTGCCGACCCGCGACATGCTTTCCCGGGTGATGCAGGCCGATATGATCGTCTGGCCGATTTTCTGCGACGCCGACGAAGTCCGCAAGACCTGGAAATTCCGCGATGAATTCGGCATCGGCGACGAACAAGTCGAATTCATCCCCTTCTGGGAACCGGAGCAAGCGGTCAAAAGCGATCGCAAAGACGTTGTCTGCGGAACCTATCGCAAAGGCGACCGGGCGCTGGTCATCGTGTCCAACTTCAACCGCGAGCCGGTCACCGTCACGGTGGACCTGGCGCGGCTGTCGCCGACCTCGGCGGCCAACGCCGAAACCGGGGCCAAACTGCCGCTTGCCGACGGCAAAGTCAAACTGGAAATTCCCCGCAACGACTACGTCGCATTGCGAATCAACTATTGAATTAAGCGTCCGGCCGGACCTCCGCGACGGGAGGGACGGTCGGTTTCACCGCCTTGCCACGGGCGTCAAGTTGCATCGGCATCCGACACCCGGAATCAGCCTTGTTCCAACATTCCCGTCGCCGGACTTACCGCAATTCCCGGTCGGGCAAATAGAGATAGTGTTTGCGTGAGGGATAATTGATTTCGCCGTGCTGAACTCCGTAATTGTCCGGCGGCGGCACCAGGTCGCTGTTGCGATAGTCGCGCGGCGCGAGGTGAAAACGGCGCTTGAAGCATTTGGAGAAATAAAACGGATCGCGGTACTGGAGGCGGCGGCTGATTTCGCCGACGGTCAGGTTCGTGTTGCGCAAGAGGTTGGCCGCGTGGTCGAGCCGTCGCCGGGCGATGATTTCACCGGGCGGAGCGGCGAAATAGCGCCGGAAGATGCGGTAGACTCCAGCCTGCGAAAGCCCCGAATTGTTGACGAACATGGTGATGTTGATTTCCGCCTCCAGATAGTGCTCGATCACGTCGAGCATTTTCTGCAGCGCGATGGGGTAGCTGCTGCGGCCGTGGGTGGCCCGCTTGTGATGGACTTCGTAGAGTTCAAACAGCAGCAGTCGCGGCAACAGCCGGAGCAGGAACGGCGGACAGTTTTTCTGGTAGCGGTCGATGACGTAGGCCCCGAGCCGCAGCAGCGAATGATCCAGCGGAAGATGAAATTCGCCGATTTCCTCGAAACCCGGCAGGAATTCATCATGGCGCAAATGATATTCGTCGCATTCGGGCGTGGCCTGATGAAACGCACCGAAAAAAACCGGATCGTCCGGAAGGTCCGGGATGATATGGATGCACCCCAGCCGGAAAGGTTTCTCCGGATTGCCGAGATAGGCGATCGAGTGATTCCACGGGACGAAAAGCAAAGTACCCGGGGACATCCGGAATTTCTTGCCGTTTACCTCCAGTTTCCCTTCGCCGCTGACGCACCAGACCAGAAAACGGCTCTGGACCCGGTTGTAGCGGAAGTTTTTCCCGATCGTCGCCTGATGGTAGTTGGCGAAAACAACAATGGCGTTTTCCCAAAGATTCTGGTACATGATGTGATTATCCATTCCATTTTTTGATAATCTAATCCATTTTTATTTGAATGCAAATGCGGTATAATTACAGCAGCGGAAAAACCTTGCGAAACCACTGGGAGGACAAATGAAACGAACGAGTGTGATGATCGCCATTCTCTTCTGCGGCATGGCGCTGGCCGCCGCGGCGGGGGAAGTCCTGGCGATGCAGCGGATCTATGCGCCGAATCTGCTGCGGAATGCCGATTGCGCCAGGCTTGACGGCACCGGAAAGCCGGAGGTCTGGTGGTTCGACAACTGTTCGCGTTCTCCCGAGTTCAATCCCCGTGTCATTCGCGCTTCCGGCGACGGCGTGCTGGCCGTCGACAGCGGGTGGCTCCTTTTCGGGTACTGGTGCCAGTCGGTTCCCGTGGAGGAGGGCAAACGGTATTATGCCGCCGCCGATTTCCAGTCCGACGGTCCCAACGCCATGATGTGGCTCAAGTGTCAGGAGTATCACGACGGCGGTTCACCTCTGGGGCACTATCCGCCGAGCCAGACCGAATTCTATCTGCGCGGCTATCCGCATCAGGGGGCTGAATTGGAGAAGGTGCTTGACGACTTCATCAATCCGGATTGGGTTTCCGGCATCAGCGCCGAGGAGTGGACCCAGTATGCTTTGGAGTTTACGGTTCCCGCGGGCAAGGGGGCCCGGAATTATGCGGTGCGGCTGGGCGTTTACGGCGGCAACCCCGGTCAGGTGCGTTTCCGCAAGCCGGTTTTGCGCCTGGCCGAATCGCAGCTCAAGGTGACCGTCTCCGGCAAAAACTGGACGCAACTGCGGATCGCCGGAGCGCAGCCGGAAACGGTCAACCTCGACGCGGCGCTGGATACGCAGACGGTTCAGGTGACTTTGCCCTCGGAAATCCGCAAATATCATGCCGAACTGACCGGAACCAACAATGCCAAAGTGATGAAAGAGATTTCCCATGAATAAGTTGATTGCCTTGATCATGCTGGCGGCGCTGCCGCTGGCGGCGGCCATGCCGCGGCTCGAAATCACCGATGAGAGCGGGCGGAAAATCATGGCCGAAGCTCCATTGACCGAAAAAAGCGTTGAATTCAAAGACGGATCGCTCACTTGCCGCGTGGAACCCGCGGACCGCAACCAGTTGCGGGAGTGGAAGGTCACTTTCAGCACTCCAGACTCGAAACCGCGGCTTCTGAAGTTGCGTTTGACCGCCCCGCTGGACTTCAAGTGCGAAGGTTTCTGGGACGGCAACGCGGAGCGAAAAATCATCGCGCTTCCGGTGATGCGCAAGAGCCTCCTCGAAGCGTTCCCGCTGGCCGCCGCCTGGGATCAAAAGCAGGGCAAAGCGCTCGGGGTCAGTCCGGATACCATTTTGAGCGTTCTCGAGCGCGGCCTGGATGAACCGGGCATCGTGCTGGAAACGCGGATTGTCGCGGACAACCGCAAAGATCAGTCCGTAACCTTTATCGAGTTTGATTTCGTACCGGAATTTTTGTGGCGGAACGCGGTAGACCGCTACTATGCGGCCTATCCGCAATATTTCACCCCCGTCCCCGGAGTGGACCCACGCATTTACGGCGTCGGCGGCTACCTGACCGGAGCCCACCGCCAGCGTTTGTTCCAGCTGCATTCCGCCCGCGGCTCCGGTCTGGAGTGGGATTGGACTTACGCCCCCTGGGTTGAAGAAGGCGGCTGGTATGCGGTCGGCGAAAACTGGAAAAACGAGAAAAATCTCTTTCCGAACTACCACGCCTTGCGGAAACCGGAAATGCTCACCCGCCAGGAATATGACGACGCGCTCAAAACTCAGATGGCCGTCGGCAACCGGACCTGCGCCATGTTCTTTTACATTCTGGTCAAGGATATCTACCAGGACGCCGCCGACAAGCATCCCGGAGCGGTCGAGGGGCCGAGCGGATTAAACTCGATCGCCGATCATGCCGGCAAAACCAAGTCCGTATTCGCCCCCGGCTCGCCGATTTTCGATGATCTTGCAAAGCAAATCCGGAAGATTGTGGAAAACTATGAGATCAGCGGGTTTGCCTTTGACATGACCAACAGCAGCTACCACTTTCACACCCCGAGCCAGCTCGAATACGCCGTCGGCCGCGCCTGGGACGACAAGGGAAAAATCTACACCTCAGACACGGTCGCGCCGATTCCTTTCGCCGACGAGATCCATACGCTCAAACGCGGCGACAAAACCATCGCGACCATTTTCAACGCGGCGCTTTCCAATTTCTCGCCGTTCACCTTTTTCCACGCCGACGGCGCGATTATGGAAGGAACTCCCGAGGACAACATCACCATGCTGCTGCCGCTGCGGCTGACCATGGGGCGGAAGCCTCTCTCCTTCTTTTCGCCGGTCGAAAAGACGGGCAATACCGGGATCCTCTGGCGCAAGGTCCAGACCCGGGAAGAGCGTCTCGCCGTCTGGCAGGGGCTGGCTCAATTGCAGTTGCTCAAATGCTACGAACTGGGCATTTCACCGATGAGCCGGAGCACCTCTTTTGCCGGCGGCAAATTTTTCATGCCGCACCTCGAAGCGATCAAGGCGATGAAATTGGCCGGGTATCAGGTGGTTCCCGCTGTCAAAGGCGCAGGGAAACTCTGGACCGGGCGTTTCGGAACCGGAGGGGGGACGATTCTCACCTTCGGCAACCCGACGCGGGAGACGGTTTCCGCGGAGGTGGCGGTGGTCAATTCCTATCTCGGCAAGGGGCGTTACGGATTTTTGCCTCCCGCGGGAACTCTGGAGCAGCGCTTCAAAGACGGCCGGACCTTCTTCCGGGTGACGCTGGAGCCCAAGGCGGTGCTGGCGCTCCGGGCGGTGGAGTTGAGCGGAAATCCGGAAACCTTTACGGCGGCGGAAAAGGACGGGAAGCTCACACTCACCGCCGACCGGGACTTTTCCTTCCGCTGTCGCCAGGATGACTTCCAATCCCGGAAAATGCAAGCGGACGATGTCAAATCCGACGGCGGATTCATCACTGGAACGAGCCGGAACAAGGTTGCGGCGCTGACCCTCGCGCCCCGCTGCGGCATCCTCGCAGATGAAACCGCGTTGACCGCCTTTCTCGCGCCGAAAGAAACTCCGTCGGTGGTATATGCCACGGGCCCGGAGAGTGAAAACGCCGCGTGGATGACGGCCATGTACCGGCCGCATGTGGCCGCGAGCCTGAAGTTCTGCGGTGAAATCAACAACCGCGAACCGGGTTTCATGGATGGCGCCATGGCGGTTCCGGATCTGCCGATGGTCAAAGCCGGCAATGCGGTCCCGGGCAAAAAAATCTGCATCGGGACGCGCTCGGACTTCCCACAACTGCGAATGGCGGGAGACGGGCCCTTTCTCGCCATGCCCGATCTCGATACCTTGTGGATCGGCGGCGACACCCCGGAGGATGTGAGCTTTGCCGCGCTCCGTTATTTTGAACTTCTCGATGCCGGGAACCGGAATACGGTTCGCGTCAACTTCAAGCAACCGGTCGGCTGGAGCATCGGGGGCGAGGCGCAAGGGGTGACTTTCGTACCCGGGGACGGCCAGAAATATCTGCGCATCGCCGGCGATCCGGACAATCCGAACAACCCGTGGCGTTATGGCTGGTTCGAGGTCAAAGGGGTCTCTCCCGGCGATGAAATCGCTTTCACTTTCTCCTGCAAGGCGGAGAAGATCACTGCCGGGCGCTTTGATGCGGGCGTTTATCAGTTCGCCGACGGCGGCAGGAAATCCCTCGGCTTTACTCCGGTCGAAGTCAAGGCCGCTCCCGGCTGGGTCGAATACTCAGGACAGATCAAGTTGAAAAAAGACTGCTCGATCGCCAGAATTTATTTCCTCGCACGCAATCTCGGCAAAGGGGATGAAATTCTGATAAGGTCGCTTAATATCAATCATAACGCTCAGCAACGTTGAGGGAAACGAAGATGGAAAAAAAATTCACGCTCATTGAACTCCTCGTCGTGATCGCCATTATCGCGATTCTCGCCGCCATGCTGCTTCCCGCCTTGAACCAGGCACGGGAAAAAGCCCGTATGATCAAGTGTACCGGAAACCTCAAGCAGATTGCACTGGCCGGCTCGATGTACGGCACTGACAACAATGGCTTTTTTCTCCACTGCAGCGGAAAATTCAAGAGCTACCGGAATTCGGCGGTTGCACTGCTCAGTTCCTATCTCGGCGGGCCCAAAGTGTCGGAAATCGCCGATACCGCGTCGGATGCGCGCGATAACCTGATTCCGAAAATTTACATGTGTCCGACCTCCGACCAGTCCAAGCAGGTTCTCTATGCCTTCTGTTACAGCCGGGATGCGGCCACCAGTTACGGATTGCCTCTTTTCAAGCGCATGAATTATGAAACCAACGCCGCCGCTTCGTTTCCCGGCCTGGTCGGCAAGGCGTCGAACACCGTCCTGGTCGCCGATGCCTACAATCCGGCCAACTCCGACGACAGCACCTGCTTGTATACCGGAGTGAGCGGCGGTTTCGCCCTGCCGCACTTCCGCCATGCGGATTCGGCCAATTTCGCTTTTGTCGACGGCCATGTGAAAAGTTCCCGCAGCAATGCGCTTTCACCGGGGCCCTATTCGGTTGAGTACGGCACTTTCACCGGTCCCAACTGGCGGCCATTTCTCAAAAAGTATTATGTCGGTGACGGAGTGCTGGTGAATTTATGATCCATCTTGCCGCGCAATATTTTTTGAATCACAAGCTTGAAGATGCCGAGCTGAGACGCCATGTGGAGCTTCTGGCCCATGCCGGGTACGAGTGCATTTACGCCCATTCCCGGCAGGGGCTGCTGACGCCGTATTTCGCCGACGGGTGGTGGCACGCCATCGGTGTGATGCTTGAAGAGTGTCGCCGCCACCAGATCAAGCTCGCCATCTGGGACGAGGACACCTATCCGTCGCCGGTGGCCGGGGGGAGGATTCTGGAGGATCACCCCGAGTACACCGCGCAGCATCTGGAGTTTACCGTACTGGACGCCGCGGCGGCGAAAGAAATCGATCACTCCTGCAAGCGTGCCGGTAAAATCATCCGCGCTTTTGCGGTCCATGAAGATGGCCGCATTGCGGATATCACCGGCGCCTGCGGCACCCGCCGGGCCATTCCGGATGCGAGGGAGATCATCCACAGTGCCTACAGCACCCAGACCAAAATCGGTTCGCCGCACTGGCGGGCGCGCTATTCCGCCCGGCAGTGGGCGCTGGTGTGGACGCCGGCGGAAGCCTGCCGGATTGTGATCGTCCAGCTTTCGCGCGAACACGGCAGGCATGAACTGGATCTGTTGAACGCTGATGCGGTGAAGGCGTTCCTCGATTCTACCCATGAGGAGTATTTCCGCCGTTTCGGCAATGACTTCGGCAAGTTGATTCCGAGCGTCTTTTTTGACGAACCGGCTCCGGACGGTGAGTTTCCGTGGACGGGGGTTTTTGCGGCTGAATTTCAAAAAGAGCACGGCTATGACCTGATGTCCCGGCTTCCGCATCTGGTGCTGGATATTTCCGGCGAAAGTTTCCAAGTGAGATTGCATTACCGCGCGACTCAGCATCGCTTGCAGTGCGGGAATTATCTGCAACAAGTGCAATCCTGGTGCTCCGCCCATCATATCCAGAGCATCGGGCACCTCAGCCGGACCGAATATCTCTCGTATTGCAACGGAGTTCTGTGGCCGGACGAGCTGGCCTGCTGCCGATATATCGACATCCCGTGCACCGATCCCCTCGGCGCACATGCGGCATGGCGCGACACCGCCTCGTACCATACCGGGCTCAAGGTGGTCTCTTCGGCGGCGCACCTCTTCGGCAAGGAACAGGCCGGGAGCGATGCGCTGGCGGTTACCGGGGATTCGACATCGCTGGCGGATATGGCTTTTCAGCTGGATTACCAGATGGTGCTTGGAATCACCTATTTCAATATCCATGGCCTTTTTTACTCCACCGACGGCGCGCGCAAGGATGAAGCTCCGCCTTCGCTGTTTTATCACCACAGCGAATGGGAATTGATGTCCACCGTGCTGGAGCGTACCCAAAAGCTCTGCCGGAAGCTGTCGCAGGGAAAGCATTTCTGCGAGATCGCCGTGCTCTATCCGGTCACGGATTTCGTCACCCAGCCAAAAAACGGCGAAATTCCGCTGGAGGCAAGCATCCACCTCCTTTGCGACGACCTGCTGAGTCACCAGAAGGATTTTGACTTCATCGACGAAAAAACGCTGGCGGAATTTTCTCCGGCGGAACTGGGGGCGAGATATCAATATCTGGTGCTGCCCGAGGTGAGATCCCTGACCGGTGAAGCGGCCGCGGCGTTGGAGGCGTTTCCGGGAAAGGTTCTGGCGGTTTCCGACCGGGCGCCGCAGCTGGTCGGCGGCGGGAGTTGGCGGCGGTTTGCCGAGTTTGAGCACGGCAATGTGATTGCCGCGCTTCCGGGCCCGACGGTGGAGGGGGAGGGGGCGCGGGATATTTTCATTCAGCGGCGCACCGGTCCGGAAACGGTTTTCCTCTTCAACCGTTCGGAACGGGAATTCACCGGCAGTTATGAAAAACAGGCGATTCAACTCCCGCCTCGCGGGGGACGTTTGCTGGAGGAGGCGTTGATGCCGGTTCCGGAAAACCGCCGGACGCTGCTTCCGCGCGTCGAATGGCAGATTTCTTTTGACCCTAACCACATCGGCCTGAACGACTGTGTAATTCTCCAGCCGACCGGCGCGCAGGAGCACTTTGACCTGCTCCTTGGCGATCAGCTTCCGGAGACGGCGGACAAAGGGGAATGCCGCTTCCGTTTTCTCTACTCGGGACGGCCGCATTTTCTGGAATTGGTGCTTGACGGCGACACTTTTGCCGGACCGTGGCGCTGTTGGGTCAATGACCGTGAAGTCAAGCGGTTTCACCGGACGATGCGGTACGACAATTGCAATCTGGCGGCGGAAATCACCGGATTGCTGCGGACCGGCAGCACTCCGGCGGTGAATGTCATCCGCTTTGAGTACGAAGGCGCGGGCAACCGCCTCCGGGAGATGCCCCGCCTGTACGGTGATTTCCGGTGCGAAATGCGCTATGATGTGCGTTCGCTGCCGCACCTGACCGGCGCGGAGCGATTTGAGGTGACCAGCGACCTTGCGCCGTGGAGCGTATTGGGATATGGCACTTATTCAGGAAAGGCGGTTTATCACGGCATTTTGGAGGTTCCCGAAGCTGGAATATACCGTCTTGACTTCGGCCGGGTGGAGGATGCGGTGCGGGTGCGCCTGGACGATGGGACGCCAACCGTGCTTTTCCGTCCGCCGTACCGGATCGACCGCATTGATCTTGCGGCAGGAAGTCATACGCTTGTTGCTGAGGTTTTCAACCATCCGGGGAATCGGAATCGCCTGGCCGGTCATCTTTCCGGCTGGATCGGACCATTCAGGCTTGAGTGTTTTCCATCCGGCAATGGGATGTAATTTTGCATTTTTGGATTCGCTTTCAATTCTGGATGGAAATCATGATGACGGGGGTAACCGGGAGGGGGCTCCGGCTCCGTTAAGTGCTCTCCGGTTCCGGGGTTTGAAAGTAAATCGAGATGGTCGAAAATGATGCCGCGTGGCGTCCCGGCGACCGGAAAATGATCATCGATGGGGTTGTGGAAAATTGACATTACATGAGTAAAATGTATTTTTATGAAATTTTATGCGGAAAAAAGTTTGTAAAAAGCGCAAAACTGATTTATCTTTGCTAATCGGCTCAATTTTAAAAGTCCTTTTCGGAGCTCGAAACGCTTGTTTTTCCGACTCGCCGGGCATGGCGTCCATCTATTGTTCGGCAATTCGGAAAAACATTCCGGTTCGAACCGCTCCTGAATTACTTTTGAAATTGATTCAATCATGATTCTTTGACGTACTTCGAAGGAGCGGATGACTGATGCACTATCTTGACTGGATGATGGTAATCGCCTTGCTGGCGGCGTTGATCGGGATCACGGTCTATGCGAAACGTTATGTGCGCGGAGTGGCCGACTTTCTCGCCGCCAACCGATTGGCGGGCCGGTATCTGTTGACCGTATCGACCGGATTCGGGGGGGCGATTTCGATTGTCGCCACTTGGGAGATGGTCTACAGCGCCGGTCTCTCGACCCAGTGGTGGGGGATGATGGCGATTCCGCTCGGGCTGATTATTTCCCTCACCGGTTTCGTGATCTACCGTTTCCGTCAGACCCGGGCGCTGACTTTGGCCCAGTTCCTCGAAATGCGTTACAGCCGCCGCTTCCGCTTCTTCGCCGGGGGGCTCTGCTGGCTCTCCGGGATTTTCAACTACGGCATCTTTCCCGCGATCACCGCCCGTTTCATCCTCTACTTCTTCGGACTGCCGGAGCATTTTAACTTTTTCGGATTGCCGGTATCGACCCATCCATTGATCATGCTGGCGTATCTCTCGATCGCGGTCTACATCGCTTGCGCCGGGGGCCAGATCAGCATCATGATCACCGACTTCTTTCAAGGGATCGTGCTGATGGTGATTTTCCTGGTGGTGATGTTCTTTCTCCTCGGCAAGT
>CAZRFG010000038.1:0-15950 GCA_964599205.1 uncultured Victivallaceae bacterium | reverse complement strand
CCCTCAACAAAGCGCGCGAGTCGGCCAAGAAAACCAAGTGCCTCGGCAACATGCGCCAGCTCGGCATCGCCACCCAGCAGTACCTCGGCGAAGGCGGCTTCTATCCGATCGTCGGAAGTTTCCCCGTCGCCGGCGACAACTTCAGCAACGCCAACTGGAAACTTCAGATCCTGCCCTATCTGACCTCCTCCGCCTCCGGCATGGTCGGCAGCGGCAGCTACATCGACAAGAAAAAAATGCTCTGCACCGGCGCCTTCCTCTGTCCCGACTGGATGAATGAAAAAATGACGCCGGCATCCCGGCTCAATATGAATATGACCGACCCGTACAACTCCACCTATTACGGCGGCGGCTACGCGTATTCCTTTTACAAAACCAATTTGTACATGGGCTATCGCACCAGCGCCAATGTCTGGAACGGACGTAAATTCGTCGTCCAGCCGTCGCGGACCATCGTGATCGGCGAATCCGCCGACCTCGGAATGACTTCGACCGCCCAGCCGCCGCTGCTCTACGCCACCAACGGCCCCACCTTTGTCAGCGGCCGCCACGACACCTACAAAACAATGCCGCTCTCGTGGGCCGACGGCCACGCGAGCTCGATGGCCAATTCCGAAATCTGGGCCGGCCAGCCCTTTACCCAGGATACCGCCCTCTCCGGGAATGAGACCGCCACCAGCGGCTACTATTTCCATCCGGGCAGAAAGTGAAGCACATCCGATGAAGCGTCCCATCCCGATCCTCTTCGCAGTCCTCGCCGTCATCGGCGGCAGTCTCGCCGCCGCCGAAGCGCCGCAGAAACGCGTTCCGACCGCGCCCTATCCGGCGGAATTCAAAGCCAAACGCCCGGCGTCGACGCTGTCTCTCGAGCGGGCAGTGATCGTGCCGCCCGAAACCGCCGGCGGGGCCGCCCTCGCCCGATCGGTGCAAGCCCGCCTCAAAGCGGGGTGGGGCGTCGAGTTCCCGATCCGCGCCGTCCGCAACCATGCCGACGGCGACGAAACACTGATTCTCACGGGAAGCGGCCTCGACCATAATCTCAGCCGCGAACTCGCGGCAAGTCTCCAGATCACCCGCAACCTCAAAAAGTCCGAACTCCGGATTTTCCCCGATGCGCTCGACTGGCGGCGCGGGGTAATTTATCTCGGCGGCAGTTCGGACGCCGAAGTGATGCAGTCGCTCGACCGGCTGCTGGCGAAATTTCCGAAGCCGGGCCCGCTCCCCTTTGTGGTCGATGCCGGTGGCGCTCCGGCTGACGCGCCCGATCCGCAGGCGATCGTCGAACGTGCCGCCGCACGCTTCGCCGGGCGCGACGCCCGCCAGATCAACCTCGCCATCGATGAGGATCTCAACCGGCTCGGACAACTTTACCGCGAGACCGGCGATGACCGTTACGCCGCAGCTTACGGCAAAGTGATCCAGATCATCAACCGCCACTATGACGGTGCGCTCAAATATTCGCGCGACATGCCGCCGACCTTTGAATTCCACGACGTCCCGCGCTACCTTTTCCTGGTCGAAAACTCGCCCGCCTTTGACGACGCGATGCGCCGCGACAGCGCCGAACTCTGCCGCCGGGTGCTGGAGAACTCACTCGACTGCTGGGAAATGAGCATCCCGCAGGAAAACTACGCGGCGGGCAAACTCGGTTATCTCACCAACCACTACGCCTTTGCCGCCCGTACCGTCGGCTGCGCCGCGCGCTATCTCGAAGCACGCGCGCCGATTGCCGGACTCAATTACATGATCGCCGTGTCCGACCATACCTTCAAGGGTATGGAGCAGCAGCTGCTCTCCCCCGAGGACGCCGCCGGGTATCAGTTTTTGGTCACCATAATCACCCAGGACTACCGCATGGGCAGCGGCGGCTTCAGCCGGGAATTTCTCGACGGCAAAGCCTTTCGCGACTACCGCAATTACATCATTTCCGCCTTCAACCACCAGGGGTGGACGCCGGGCTTCGGCGACGCTTACGGCTACGGATTCGCGAGCTCGCTGTCGGCCCTGGGGCTGATCGTCGAACTTACCGGCGACCCCGACGCCAAGGCGGTGATCTCCCTCACCGCCCGCAACCTGCCGGGCGGAATTTACGAGCGCAAATGCCGCGAACTCAACCTCCCGGTCGATCTCCCGGTCCCCGCCGATCCGCGCTTTCTCGGGCTCAATGTGCTCGAGCTCTCCGGCGACCGGGCCAAGCTGATGGGGATCAAAGACACGCAGACGAAGAAGCTTGACAAAGCCTATTTCCGCAGCTCCTGGCAGCCCGACGGCGAATTCCTGGTGGTCAACGGACTGAGCGGCGCGCCGCACGGTCACGACGACGCAATGGGGATCGGACAATATATGGTCGGGGACCACCTCTGGCTCTTTGAGGGGGACTACATCCGGCGCTTCGCCGAGGATCACAATCTCCCGTCGGTGATCCGCTCCGGCTACGGCGCCGACCGCCGCCGCTACCGGATTCCCGACTCCGAGCGCTACGCCGAGATCATCGGTTCGGCCCAATCCCCCGACCGCCAGGCGGCGGCGCTGACCCTCAAAATGACCGACTTGAACGGCACCGACTTCTTCCGCCACCTCGGCTGGGATGCCGGAAACGGACTCTGGATCGTCGACGAATTCGTGATCCGCAAAGGCGGCGACTACCGGATCAACTCCTATTTGCGCACCACCGGCGAGGTTGCGCCCGCCAAGGATGCGGTCGAAATCCGCCAGAAGGGCGGAGCGATGACCCTCCGGGAACTCACCGGCGCGACGCTGACCGGCTTCGGCGAATACGAGCGTTCGCACGGCCGCTCCTACGGCAATCTCCGGGACTATCCCAATTCCGACGGCGTGTCAAAGACCCTGATCCATCGCCACGACGGGGATTTCAAACCCGGCGACCGGGTGTATTTCGCCTATTATCTCAAGCCCGGCAAAGACGGCAAGGCCGAACCCGTCGACGCCCGCCGGGTCGCCGCCAACGTCTTCGTCGCCGGTGATTCGGCGGCGGTGATCGGCCCCTTCGAGGGTTGGCAGGGCGGCGCGCTTTTCGCCACCTCCCGCGGCAACGTCGCGGTCAATCCGGCGGGCGATGCCGACCGGGCGCTTGCCGCCGCCCGTGCCGCCACACCGCTCCCGGTACCGGCGGTCGCCGTCCCGGCGCCGGTGAAAATGCCCGAACTCAAGTTTGCGTCGCAGGTGAGCTCCCTCTTCGCCGCCGACGGCCGGGTCTATGCCGGACTGCTTGATGGCGAGCTGGTCACCGTCGACGCCGCTTCCGGCCAAGAGCTCCGGCGGGTCAAACTCTCCGGCGAAGTCACCGCGATCGGCAAAGTCGGCGCGCTCATCCTCGCCGGCAGCCGGATCGACGAACCCGGCGAAGCGCCGCCGGGCATGCTGACCGCCTTTGACGGTCAGGGGCAAAAGGTGTGGGAGCTCAAAATTCCCGGCTCGATGCGCCGCTCCGGTTCGCCGGTCTCAATCCGGCCGATCAACTTCGACGGCAAAGGCCAGCCCCCTTCGATCCTGGTCGGCATCGAGGGTTGGCGGAGTTTCGTCTACACCCCCGAAGGCAAGGAGCGGCTGATGGTGATCAGCGATCTTGCCGCCACCCGGGTGGCGGCGGGCGACCTCGACGGCGACGGTTTCGACGAAATCTACTTCGGCACCGAATACTACTACCACATGATCTTTGACCGCACCGGCAAGCGGCTGCAGAAAATCGTCAGTTCGCCGCAGGATCTTGCGGTCGAAACCGGCCGCTGCGGCGACGGCAAAGTACGCGCCTTCGCCACCCGCGCCGACGGCTACCTTTACGCCGACGGCGTCAGCGGCGAACTCTGGAACGCCAGCACCGCCGGGCCCGCCGCCGGACTGGTGCTCGCCGACGGCCGCGCCTATTGCGCCGGACTCGGCGGTTTCGTGGTCGCGGTCTCCGACACCGACGGCAAACGCCTGGCCCTGGCCAAGCTCGATGCCCCCCTGACCGGCCTGGTTTTGAGCGGCGGCAAACTTTACGCCCCGGGGCTCGACGGCGCGGTTTACGAGCTTGACCCGACTTCGCTCAAACTCCTCCGACGGATCCCGGTGGTCTCCGGCGGCACCTTCAACGACCGCTATCGCCCGGCCATCGCGGCGACCGGCGGCAAGGTCTGGGCGGCGTTCGGCGACCGGCTTGCCGCACTCGACTGAACCGCGCTTTCCCGGGCGGCGGAAAAAATGCGTTTTTTCAGCATTTTACCGCCGCTTTTTTCTTGCAAGTCCGTCAAGAATGGTTATAGTAAGAACCAATCGGAATCGCAAGGACATGCGGCGGATAATCCGTCATAAGATCGGTCAACTGAATGGCTTTCCGCCGGATCGGCCGACCGCATTGCCGCCCTGCGATGGAGTGCCGGCGTCTTTGAATTCGAAGCAACCCGCGACCTCTGAAAAATGAAAAATTTCCTGAAGACTTTCGCAATCATACTGCTTGCGCTGTATGCCATAGCCTGGGGATTTCTGCTGGGCATTACCAAGTCGTTTTTCTATTTCACGGTGGTTCAGCGCCATCCGATCTCAGCGCTGCCGAAGTTTCTGTTTTCCGACTGGTATTCGCCGGGCGCTTTTTCCGATTACCCGATGTATCTTGAATTGATGCTGCTGCCGTTCGTCTTCATGTGCTGTTTCCTGCTGCTCAAGGAGTGCCGCTTTTTTCTCCGGAAATACGGCAAAATCTCGGCCGAACTGGTGTTTGAATCGGCGTTCTGTCTCGAAACCATGTTCGGGTTGCTGTTATTGCTGGTGATGATTCTCCCGCTCTATTTCACCTCGCGCCCGGATATGCTCCAACCGGCTCCGGACATGACCTTGGCGGCCAATCTGGCGCATTGGCTTTTTATCGCTTCGCTGCTGCTGCTGTGCGGCATCGGCGGCTTTTACCAGCATCAGCTCGATAACGGATCGCGTAACGCCTGATCGCCGCCGCATCCTTTTTTTTTGATCCGTGATTTGCTTTTTTGGCGCGCGGCAGTTATATTGATGTTGAAAACATTTGGTTGCCGGGCTGGTTTCTTTTTTTTGCAGCCATAGTTATACGTATAAACAGAAAGATTTTCGATGACTCAGCGGGAAATTGCCGAACAGTTGAAGATTTCACAGGCGACGGTTTCGCTGGCGCTCAAGGATTGCGCGCGAATTTCCCCGGAGCTCCGGGAGAGCGTTCGCAAACTCGCCGCCGAGGGTGGCTATCAGCCCAATCTGGCGGGGCAGATGCTGCGGCAGGGACGCAGCAACGCGGTCGGAGTGCTGTTTCCGTCGTTCTCCAATCTTTTCTATTCCGAACTTTTTCAGGAACTGCAGCGGCAGTTGATGGCGGACGGTTATTTGCTCTGCCTCTCCCGCGCCGATTCGACCGCCGACCTCAACGAAGCGGTCGACCGGCTACGCCGGATGCAAGTCTGCGCGGTGGTCGCGCTCGGCCAGATGGCCGATTCGCTGCTCGGGTTTCCCCGCGCCGGCATCCCGCTGATCCTCTATGGCGGCGACCGCAAACTGGAACTTCCGGCAAGCCAGGTGCTGCCGGACCGGTTCCGGGGCGGTTACGAATTGACCGCCTTCTTGATTCAGCGCCGTCACCGCCGCCGGATCGCTTTTGTCGGTTGCACCAATCCGGCCGAGTTGCGTTACCAAGGGTATCTTGCGGCGCTCGCCGACGCCGGGCTGGAATTCCGGCCGGAACTGGTGATCGCCCCGTCGGAACAGGCGACTGACGGGTATCAGATGATGAATCAACTCCTCGCCGCCCATCCCGAAATCGATGCGGTGTTCTGCCACAACGACGAAACCGCGCTCGGGGCGATGCGCGCCGCACTCGAACACCGGCGGCGGATCCCCGAAGACCTCGCAGTGGCCGGTTTCGACAACATCGGCATCGGCCGGTTCCTGACCCCGTCGCTCACCACCGTCGAACAACCGCGCGCCGCCATCGCCGGAGCGCTCGCCGCCAGCCTCCGCGCCGCGGTCGCCGAGCCCGGTAAGCACCAGTTTCACTCGATCCCCTGCCGCTTGATCGAGCGGGAATCATAACCAAAGGATTGACTTATGGAAATCAGCCGGAAACACCGCTGGCGGAGACTGACTCCTGACGACGCCCACTACTTCTTCGGCTACTACGACCGCAATCCGTGGGATCCGGCGCAGCAGCAGCACCTGGTGCTCAAAGTCGCCCAGTGTGAACACCTGCCGCATGTCAACGAAACCGCCGAAATCGGCATCCTCGACCGGCACGGCAACTATCGGCCGCAAACCGTCACCCGGGCCTGGAACCACCAGCAGGGGGCGATGGAGCTCTTCCTCCCCCGCCGCCCCGGGCACTTCATCTACAACGACTTCGATACTGAAGCAAAAAAAATGGTCTGCAGGATTTTCGCGGTCGACCAGGGCGTCGTCGGCACCTTTGCCGATCCGGTTTATGCGATCACCCGCGACGGCCGTTACGGGGTTTCGCTCGACTTCGGCCGCATTCCCCGGCGCGGCTACAGCTACGCCGACGCGACGCTGCCGCCGGACTTGTGGCCGGATGACCTCGACCGGAGCGGGATTAAACTGATCGACCTCGAAACCGGCGCCAGCCGGCTCATCGCCAGCTACCGCACCATGATCGAGCGCCACCCTTTCGGTTACGGTCTGCCCGGCAAGCGGCTCTGGCTCAACCACGCGATTTTCAACTGTGACGGCACTCGCCTCCTCTGGCTGCTGCGGCAGTGCGACGACAACAACCGCAGCGGCGTCTACTGGCGGACTTTCATGTACACGTGCGCGATCGACGGCGGCGATGTCGAATGCACCCTCCCCGACGTCTACTGGAGCGGCAACATCTCCCACCAGATCTGGGGACGCACCCCGCGCGAAATCCTGGTCGACGCCAACTGGAACGGCGAAGGCTTCGAGGCGGTGGTCTTCGACGAAAGCCGCCGCCCCCTGGTCGCCCGGCGAATTTCACACCACACCGGCAAAATGGGCCACATGGTCTTCTCCCCCGACGGCTCCCGGCTGCTCGCCGACAGCTACCCCGACGGCGAAGGCTTCCAGACCCTGACGCTGATCGACAGCGCCAGCGGCGAATACCGGGAACTCGGCCGCTTCCGCCATCAACAGCCGCCGGGAACCACCGTCGACGTCCGCTGCGACCTCCATCCCCGCTGGAGTCCGGACGGCCGGACGGTCACCGTCGATTCGATTCACGAAGGCCGCCGCGCCGTCTATTTGCTTGAGCTGTAACTCAAAGGAAACCTTTCAAATGTTCAACGCCTATCCGCATTACCCCGCCCGCCAGGAGATCCAGCTGCCCTCGCTGTGGGATTTCGCCTTTGCCGAAACCGCCGCCGAACTGACTATCCCGGCCTGGGAGGAGCTGCAATTCAACGACGCGATTGCCGTCCCCGGCGTCTTTGACACCGCGATCGAAGCTCCGGCGCGGCGTGGCGTCGGCTATTACCGGACCTGCTATGAAGCCCGGCCGGGCGCGGCTTTGCAGCTCAAAATCGGCGGACTCGGGCTCAAGGGGGCGATCTTCGTCGACCGCAAACTGATCGCGCTTGACGAACTCCCCTACTCCGGTTTGAGCTTTATTTTCAGCGCCGAAGGCGGCAGCATCCACGAGCTGGTGATCGCGGTCGACAACCGGCTCGACTTCACGTCGGAGAGCCTCTTCGCCCAATTCTACGACTACTACGGCCACGGCGGAATCTATCGCGAAGTGGCGCTCTATGAACTCCCGGAAACGTCGCTCGACCGGGTCCGGGTCGAAACCCTCGACGAGACCGGCAAGGTCCGCTTGACCGTGCTCTTCAACCGCCCGTTCACCGGCAACGTCGAGGCGACGCTCGGCATCAACGGCGGCGAAGCCACAGCGCTGACGCTGGAGGTGACCGGGGGCCAGGCGGTGCTGGAAAGACACTTCCCCCTCCCCTACTGGTCGGATGAGACGCCGCACTTGCACACCCTCGAACTCGCCACTTCACATGACCGCATCGTCGAGCGTTTCGGCCTGCGGACGGTGCGCGCCGAAAACGGGCAAATTCTCCTCAACGGCCGTCCGGTGATCCTGCGCGGCTACTGCCGCCACGAGAGCCATCCCTTGTTCGGCCCGGCGTTGCCGCCGCAGCAGATCCGCGAAGACGTCGCCTTGCTCAAAGAGCTCAACTGCAACTTCGTACGCGGCAGTCACTATCCCCAGAGCCAGCTCTTCCTCGATCTCTGCGACCAGTACGGCATCCTGGTTTGGGAGGAAGGCATCGGCTGGGGCGACCGCGAAGACCGGCTGTGCAACGCGCGCTTCCACGAGCTCCAGCTCGCCCAGCTCGCGCCGATGGTGCACAACAGCTTCAACCATCCCGCGGTAATCATTTACGGCGTGCTCAACGAGGGCGACTCCAAGCTTCCCGCCGGACGGGAAATCTATCGAAAACTGCTGACCGAACTGCGCCGGCTCGATCCCTCGCGGCTGGTCACCTACGCCTCAATGTTTCCCAAAGAGGACATCAATTTCGATCTGGTCGACATCGTCAGCATCAACATGTATCCCGGCTGGTACGCCGCCGACCAGGAGCGGCTCCGTCCGCTCGCCGAAATCCCGGCCCGGATCGAAGAACTCACATCGGTGCTCAAAAATGATCCGGCGCTCAAGGACAAGCCATTCATCATCAGTGAAATCGGAGCGGGGGCGATCTACGGCTGGCGCGACCGCTTCGCCGCCCATTGGAGCGAGGAATACCAGCGCGACTACCTTGAGACGGTCTGCGAAATTTTCCGCGCAGACGACCGCATCGCCGGGCTGGCGCTGTGGCAGTTCTGCGACGGCCGGACCTACTCGAGTTCGCGCGCCCTCGGCCGGCCGCGGGCATTTAACAACAAGGGCACTTTCGACGAATACCGCCGTCCCAAACTGGCGTTCGACACCGTCCGCAAAATCTTTGGAGAAATCAAGAATTCCGGCCGTACTCAAGCAGGTTGATTCCTCCGGCTTGGTTCAGTCAGGGCAATTGGGAATTTGGGAGACGGTCCGGCCGGCCAGGCGACGTCCGCCGATGCGGCAACATGCAAGTTATTTTCGGCCGGGGTGGAAATAGTAGCCGCTGGTCGCGGTTTCGCCGGTAGCAAGCGCCTCGGTCTGGGTGAAGGGCTGGCCCGCCCAGATTTCGGAATTGGCCATCGCGCTGGCGTGGCCGTCGGCCCACGAGAGCGGCATCGTTTTGTAGTTGTCATGCCGCCCGCCGACGAAGGTGGGACCATAGGCGCAAGCGTAAAGCAACGACGGCTGGGCGGTCGAGGTCATTGCCAGGTCGGCGGATTCGCCGATCACGATGGTCCGCGACGGCTGAGCTACACTCTTGCGTCCGACCCAGACCCCGCCGCTGGTGCGGTAGCCCATGAACAAATTGCTTTTGTAGTAGGAATACGCATAACCGCCGCCGTAGTGCGACGTATTGTATTTGTCGGTCAGATTCATATTGAGCTGGGACGCCGTCGTCATTTTTTCATTCATCCAGTCGGGGCAGAGAAACGCTCCGGTGCAGAGCATTTTCTTCTTGTCAATAAAACTGCCGCTGCCGACCATGCCGGCCGCGGAAGAAGTCAAATAGGGCAGCAGCTGAAGTTTCCAGTTGGCGTTGCTGAAGTTGTCGCCGGCGACCGGAAAGCTTCCGGCAATCGGATAGAAACCGCCTTCGCCAAGATACTGCTGAGTGGCGATGCCGAGCTGGCGCATATTGCCGAGGCACTTGGTCTTTTTGGCCGAATCTCGCGCTTTGTTGAGGGCTGGCAGCAACATCGAAGCCAGAATGGCGATAATCGCAATCACCACCAGAAGCTCGATCAGGGTAAACATTGAATGTTTTTTTCTCATCTTCCGTCTCCGTTAATAGTTTGGCATTCGGTCCGCGCCATTGGGCACTTGTTCCATACCATATTTTAGTATTTTTTCGGAGAAACGGAAAAAAAATTCAGTCTTTCACCTTGATTATTGATCCAATATCGCTCCATTTGATCCACTTGACAGGATCAGCTTTCCGGCCACACTCTGGTTGCGCGCGGCAGATTCCGGGGATTGAAGCCGCCGCAGCAGCTCTTCAAAAGCGATCCGCCCCATCTCTTCCCAATCGACCGCGATGGTCGGGAACGCATGATAATCCGGATTGATCAGCCGCTTGCCATCCACCCCCAGCACGGTGTGATGTTCCGCCAGCGGGACGCCGTAACGCTGACAGTAGCGACTGGAAACAATCTGCAGCACATGGTCGGAGGTGAAAAAATAGCCGACCCCCTTCTCAAAGTGCATCTTTTCGTCGGGAACGCCGACCACCAGTTCGACTTCGCTGCCCCACGTCTGCATCGCGACCCGGAACAAGGTGCCGATCATGTGGTACAGCGGCTTGGCGCTGGTGAAAATCACCACCTCGACAATTCCTCTGCTCGCAAAATAATGGCATGCCTGCTGTACCACGTCGAAAACATCAATATTGATGGTTGACACCTGCCCCTCGTAGGAACGCAGCATCAGCACCCCGACCGCCGGACACGAGAGTTGCATTTCCCGCAAGGACAAATCGTAGCCGCCGATGAAAACAACACCGGCCATGCCATTGACGATTTTTTTCAGGCGCTCGGGATTCAACTCTCCCTGCAGATTGATCAAATGCAGCGAACAGCCGGATTTGGCCGCCATCGCCCGCAACCCGAGGAGCACGTGATAACACAAATAGCCGGAAGTAATATTTTCCGACGCCACCTCAATTACCACGGCGATACGAATCCCGTAAGCATCCTGGGCCGGCGGCGCATTGACCCGGAAGCCACTCCCGGACGCGCGGATCAGCCACCCCTCGCGGGTCAGTTGCTCCAGTGCCCGGTAGGTGGTTCCGAAGCTTAAATTGAACTTCGAAGCCAATCGCCGCACCGACGGCAGCGACGTCCCGGTTTCAAAGGTTCCGGCCAGAATCCGGGTTTCGAGATACTCGGTCAGCCGATCGACCGGAACTTTGGATCTTCCCATACAAGCACAACTCCTGAATTCGTTGACCACGGAGCCGATTGCAAAAGTAATTTCGGGAACGCCCCGGAAGCGGAGGTTTTTCCGCATGATCGGGTAGATCGAGGGGCATACCCCAAGCGGTATGTCCCGAAATCGCTCCCGGTCAGGCGGCAAAATCAACCTTTCGGGCGGCCGAAAGGACTTTTGAAATTGGCACCTCGTACTATAACACCGGTTTGCCAAATCACAAATCCGCCGCCGGCAAAAAAAACGGAACCCCGCCGCAACGGGGTTCCGTACGGATCACTCGAGAAGATCAGGCGAGCAAGCCAAGCTTCAGCGCATCCTGCTTTTCGGCTTCGAGGCCGAGCTCCGAACCGGCGGCCAGCAGACTGTCGCAAGGATTCAGCCCGAAGGTCAGTTCCGAGCTGTCCACTCCGGCCAACTGCAAGCCGGCGGACGCGCCGTCATCCACCGCCGCGTCGAGCGACAGAGAACCGGCGGCCGGAGGCACCTGGTCGGGAAGATCGAGCGCGAGCTCGAAATTCGCCGCGCCGGCGCCGGCATAGTTGACCTTGACGAAGTAGGCGCCCGCATCGAGATCCTTGATGTTGAGATCGCCGGAGCGGTTGGAGCTCTTGATTTCCACCAGTTCGTTGCCGACCTTGTGATAAAGCGCATAGCGCACCTGGGCGGCATCGCCGTCGATGCTGAGCGCAATGTCACCGTCCATCGCCAGATCGAAGCGATAGGTGGTCGAGCCGGCCGCTTCGAAATCAATCGCATTGAGGCTGTTCACCTGAAGCGTCGCAAAAGTCGTCGCGGTGGCGTCGATGTAGTAGTTGGTGTTGACCGGACTGGTCGCGCTGGCGCTGGAAACTTCAACGTAGTAATCGCCGCTGGTCAGCAGCAGCGAAAGATCGGCGATGTTGCCGCGGCTCTTGACCTGGCCGAGCGCCGTCGAAGCGATCTCCTGGCCGAGCGAGTTGAAGCTCTTGGCGTAGATCGTCAGCACCGCCGCGTTGTCGACGCCGCGGAACGCGAAGTTGTAGTTTCCGTCGCTGTCCACCGTGAAACGGTAGAAATCAACCGTGTCGCCTGCGCCGACCCAGCCGCTGGCGTTGCCGCCCATGGTCACCACCGCCGAAGCGTCAACCGGCGCGGCCATCCGTCCGGCGACACCACCGGTCGGCGGCACCACCGAGAAATCAAGATCCAGGGCGGTCGCGCGGCTGTTGCCGCCGGCGAGACTGTAGGCGCCGTCAACCGTAAGATCGTAGCCGGTGAAGCCGGCGTTGGGACTGTTGACGTTGATGTAATAAGTCCCGGCCTTCAGCAGCTGGCTGTCGATATAGCCGCTCGAGTAACCGGCCGCCAGGTTGACGGTTACGGTCTTTAGCTGGGAGCCGGAACTGTTGAGCAAGCGGAGCGTCACGGTGCTGGTCGAGCCGGTCAGGCCGTCGATGCTGAAGCCGTAAACGCCGTCCTGCGCCAACACCAGTTTGAAATAATCCTGAGTGTCGCCGAACCCGATGCCGCCGTCATGAATCACTGCCGCGGCGCCGTCGGCGTCGAGTGCGATCAACTGCGCGCCGGCCTGATTGTTGTCAGCGGCGTTGACATTGTTGGTTCCGCCGCCGCTGATCAGTGTATAATCGGTGTTCTTGCCGCTCACGGCGCCGGTACTGCGGACTTCGACGTAATACTTGTAAGTACCGTCGGTGGCCGATCCGGTGTTGACGGTCAAGATATTATTGCGGAGCGAAGCGATCGAACCGTCGGTGTTGAAGGTCAGGGTCGGGGTGATCGTGCCGATCAAAGTGCCGGGACCGGCACTGAGTTCGGCAACCCGGTAGACATAGACCGTCGCCGGATTTTCGATGTCGACCGAAACCGTCAGACTGACCGCGCCCTGCGCCATGCCGACCATCCGGAAGTCGCTGATGTCGCCGAAGCCGACCCAGTCGCTGAACGAACCGCTCAACTCACCCGCGGTATCGCTCAATGGATTGTTGAGCACAAACGCGGTGTTGGCATTATTGTCGTCTTCACCGGCGAGAGCGCCGGAGCCCGTCACCGAAACCGTATAATCGGTGTTCTTGCCGGCGTTGCCGTCGGTCGCGGTCACCTGAATATAGTAGGTGCCTTCATCGAGGTTGAGCAGCGCGGTCTTGGCGCCGCTCACAGTGGCGCTGGGGGTGACGCTGAAGTTGGCTTTCGGGGTGGTCCCGGTGGCCGTCTTCTGCACCAGCGTCAAACTTGCCCGGTTGGACAAATTGCCGAGCTCAAACATATAAGTGCCCTTGCCGGTCAACGTGAAGGTGTAGAAGTCGGTCGTGTCGCCGAAGCCGGCCCAATCACTGTACCCGCTGATCACGCCGTCGGCGCTGACTTCGAGTTTGTGCTTGTTGCCGGGATCGGTCGAAACCAGCGAATCGACCAGCGCGGCGCTGTCGTCGGTATTGTCGGTCGGGAGCGCGGTCCCGGTGACGCTGATGTGGTAGTTGGTATTGGTCAAGCCGGTGCGGTCGACTTTGACGTAATAGGTCCCCGCGGCAAGCATCTTATCAAGCAGTTTGTTGTTGGTGATGGTCACCCCGGAACTGCTGCGATAAACCTGTGCGGTGGTCGACCAGCCGCTCTGGGTGTTGATCCCGGTCCCGGCGGCGTTGACGATATTAAGCGTCATCACCGCGTTGTTGTCGAGGCCGTCGATCGCCAGGGTATAGGTCCCGGCCTTGTCCAGCACCAGCTTGTAATAATCGGTGTCATCGCCGAAGCCGACCCAGTCGGTGGCTTCGCCGGAGCGGACGGAGTCGTTCGCGGTCATCACGATCTGGCTGTTGTTGGCAACGTTGTTCCAAGTGTCGTCATTGTTGTTGATGCTGTAGATGCTGTTGGCCACCGAGTTGAAAGTGTATTCAACCGAAGCTCCCGAGTTGGTGACGCCGATCCGGTAGTTCCCCGCCTTCAGGTCGACGGTCTGGCCGGAGCGATAGGAAATCGTCTGGTTGTTGGCCAGATTGACCAGGCTGATGCCGACCGTGGTGGCGCTGCTGGTGACCGTGAAGGTGTAGTTCCCGGTATTGGCCAACGTGAGGAAATAGTAATCGGCCGAATCCTTGGGGCCGCCGATGCGTTCGTTGACCGCCTGGCCGAGGGTAATCGGCTTGGCATCATCGGTTCTGTTGGTGGTGTCGGGGGCGACGAAAAACGCACCCGCGCCGTCGTTCCAGACCGAAGCGTTGCCGTTGCGGTCGATCGCCCGGATCTGCCAGTAATAGGTTTCACCGTCCTTGAGGAGGTTGGAACCGAGCACAAACTGCGACAAAGCGCGGTCGACAGTCACCGTCACGGTGTCGTCCGGATTGTAGGCAGAAGTATTCGAATAACGGATCTCATATTTGGCCAGACCGCTGCCTTCATCGTCCGGATTGGCGGGAGTCCAGCTCAAGGTTACCGCGCGGGAATCCTGATTGACCGAAGATACCCGGTCCCTCGGAATGAATGGCGCGACGTAATCGATAGTACCCTCGGCTTCGGTCGCAACGCTCTTGTTTTGGGCATTGTCGATCGCCTGGACGCTCCAGTAGATGTGACCTTCCTGCTTCAACGCCAGCTCCTTGCTGTTGCCGGTGATGCCGGCGACCGACTGGATGTCGCTCTTGTCCGGTTTGCTCCAATAGCTGAGGATGTAGGTAACGTTCCGGCTGTTGTCGCTCGAAGCATCCCACTGAAAGCGGGTCAGCGTCTGATTGGGCACCCTCACCATGGTCAGGTTGGCGGGCTGGGCCGGCGCAGTCACGTCCGGCGCGACAAATTTGTCGGTGCCGGAGGAGAAAGCGCTCTTGTTGCCGGCATGGTCCACCGCCTGAATCCGCCAGAAATAAGTGGTCAGGTCGGCAAACTTCGCCAGATCGGCGCCGGAAACGGTCAGCGTAACCCGCCCGTTGGCGATCACCATGTTGCTCGCATCGACCGTGATCGAGTGCAAGCCGGCGCCCGGGGTAAAGAGATAGCTGGTCGAATACTGAAGTTCATAATTGGTGTTGAAGCTCTGCGCGGCGTCGCCGGCATCGGTGGCGACGTTCCAGCTGAACACGATCGATCCGTTGGGGCCGGGGGTGACCGTACTGGCCAGGCCGGCGTTGTTGGTCGGCGCGGTGGCGTCGCAGGTGATCGACGTTTCGGCGCTCCATTCGCCGTACTTGGAGGCGGTGTCGTAGGCCTGAACCTTGAAGAAATACTCAATGCCTTCATTGACGCCGGTCAGCGTAAAGGAGTTGGTGGAAACCGGCCGGATAGTCCAATCGGCATCGCCGACCGCCTTGTAAGCAACCACATATCTCAGGTCCGCCTGAGCCGTTTTGTTGTCGGTGGCGGGAGTCCAGGTGACGGAAATGCTGCGCTGACCGGGAATCTGGGCGGCGGTTACGGTGGTCGGGCCGACCGGCGGGGTGTCGTCGGTGAGATCCACCACGAACTGACCGCTGACCCAATTGCTTTCGTTGCTGTAACTCGCCCCGACCGGATGGTCAAAGGCCTTGACACGCCAGTGGAACGTTGCGCCGTCGGCAAAGGTATAACCGGAACCATTCAGCAGATCGGCGAAGTCCTCATCGGAAACGGTCAGGTACAAATTGCCGGAAGTGTCGGCGGTCCCGCTGGTCCCGGTCACGACGCTGTAGACATCGCTTGAAAAATCGCCGCTGACTGAAATCTGGATGTCATAGGTCAACGTGGAGGCGTCAACCGAGGGCGTCCAGGTAAAGGTGATGCCGTCGGCGCCGAGGGCCGTCGTGCCCGATGTCGTGACGCCGACCAGCACCGGATCGGTGGGCGCGGTCATGTCGATAATGAAGGTCTTGCCCTCGGTCCAGGTGCTGGCGTTGCCGACGTAGTCAATCGCCTGAACGCGCCAGTAATAGCACTGGTTGTTGAGCGTTTCGCCGAG
>CAZRFG010000037.1:0-16262 GCA_964599205.1 uncultured Victivallaceae bacterium | reverse complement strand
CCGGTCCAGCGCCGGTTCGCTGGCGATGCCGGCACCGAGCCTGAGGTAGCCCTTGAAGAGCGGCGGCAGCGGCGGCGGCGCGACCGCCGCACCGGAGGCCAGTTTGAAATCCTCGCGGCTGCGGCCGAAGATCAGCGGACTCAGGTTCCCGCCGGTGCGGAAGCGCTCAAAGAGGCTCCAGCCGATCTCCGGCGATTCGCTTTCGATGCTGGCGCAGCCGACGAGGTAGCGGAAGTTGCAGCGGTTTTTCATCTCCTGAATCCCCGCCCACAGCAGCGAAATCGCCGCGCCGGTGCGGTATTCGGGGGCGACGCAGGAACGGCCGACCTCATAGGTCTCGGCGGCGATGCGGTCGAAGTTCTCGATTTCGTATTCGGTTTCGGAATAGAAGCCGAGGCCGTTGCGCGCCGCTTGGGCTGACTGCATACGGTAGGTTCCGGCCAGTTGGTTGGCTTCGCGGTCGATCACCAGCAGGTGATTGAACTGGCGGTCAAAGGCGTCATCGTCGCGGTCGCTGCAATTCTGCAATTTTCCGAGTTCGTCGTGAAACACCCGGTACCGCAGCTCCTGCGCCATCGCGAGTTCGGCGTCGGTTTCTGCCAGCTTGATGATGAACCGGCCGCGTTCGACCAGCATGGCTCCCCCCTCGGGAATCTGAAATGCCACTTTGTTATGCTCCGTATGAGTGGGAAAGGTCCGGCGGCGGGGTGCCGGCGGCGACTTCCGGTTTCAGGTAGGTCGAGTTGGCGATGAGTTTTTCGAGATAGCCGGAGAACTCGGCCGCGTCGATCGGCAGTTTGACCGCCCGGCCGGCGAGCTGCGAAAGCAGCATCGCATTGCCGAGTTCGAGACCGCGGATGCCCTCTTCGGCGGGCGCGCGGAGGGGGCTCCCGGTGAGCACCGCGTTGCAGAAATTCTCGATGATGTCGCGGTGGGGATGAGGATTGGCCGCCTCGACCGGAATCGTCACGTTCCACACCGGCGGCCGGTCAAAGGAGGTCGGGGTGGTGCGGCAGAATTCGGCGGTCTCGACTTCATTGCGGAGGAACGAAAGGGTGCCGCTCTCGAACACCAGCCGGCCGCGTTCGGCGGTGATCTCCAGCCGGTTGGTGCCGGGGGCCTCGCCGGTCGAGGCGATGAAGACTCCGGTCGCGCCGCCGGGATAACTCAGAAAGGCGGTGACGTCGTCTTCGACTTCGATCTTGTGATATTTGCCGAAAGACATCCGGGCGTAGACTTCCTCCGGCATGCCGAAGAACCACTGCATCAAATCGAGCTGGTGCGGGCACTGGTTGATCAGCACCCCGCCGCCCTCGCCGCGCCAGCTCGCGCGCCAGTCGCCGGAGTCGTAGTAGCTCTGCGAACGGAACCAGTCGGTGATGATCCAGTTGACCCGGCGGATCGCGCCGAGCTCGCCGCTGTCGATCAGCTGCTTGATTTTGCGGTGGGCGGGAATGGTGCGCTGGTTGAACATCGCCGCGACTCTGAGTTCGGGATGGGCTTTGATCGCGGCGACCAGGCGTTCGGCGTCGGCTTTTTCGACCGCGATCGGTTTTTCGACGATGACGTGTTTGCCGAGTTCGATCGCCCGCAGCGCCAGCGGCACGTGGCTGTAATGCGGCACCGCGACCAGCACCGCGTCGAGGTCGGCCTCCTTGAAAAACGTCTCGGTATCCCGGAATTTGGCGAAGGGCGCGTCGGCGTAACGGGCGAGCACGGCTTCTTTGCGGTCGCAGATTGCGGCAAGTTCGCAATTCTTAAGCTCACCGATGCTTTTGACGTGCATCGAGCCCATATTGCCGACCCCGATCAGGCCGAGCTTCACTTTGTTCATCGCTTGACGATCTCCGGATATGAATAATAGGTTTGATAGAGCGCGGTTTCAAATCGACCCGAAAGCGGTATTCCGGGCCGGTCGCGGAATGTCTCCAGTTTTTTCTTGAGCTCCGAAACCCGGAGCGTCGCGACCGGTGCGATCGCGATTTCGCCGCGGCCGTCCGCTCCGGCGAGGATGATCCCGGCGATCGCCGCAGAGAGCTGCTGAATGTCGATCAGCTCCAGTTCGGCATCGGCGAAAATTTCCGGCGTCCCGCCGGCGCGCAATTGCGCGCAAAAAGTCGAGACCACCGAATTGAAAAACGGTCTCGACCCGGGGCCGAACGCATTCGGCATCAGCAGCGCGGCAAAACTCCCGCCGCTTTTTCGCGCCCACTCCGCCAGCAGCCGCGCGCCTTCGCGCTTGCTCGCGTGGTACGGCGTGTCGCGCCCGATGTGGGCGGTCGAACCCAGCAGCACCCGGCCGCGGAAAGCGACCCGCTCCAGCGTCGCGATCAACTCGCGGACGATTTCGATATTGGTCCGGTACAGCGCCTCGCCGTCGTCGCCGCGGCTGACTCCGGCGAGGTGGACGATCGCGTCGCATCCGGCGGCAAAAGCGTCGCGCCGGTGCGCGTCATACGGTGAATCGATCACCGCAAAAGCCGGATGGCACTCGAGATGCCTCGCCAGCGCCGCGCCGATGAATCCCCGGCTGCCGGTGATTCCGGCGCGGATGGTCATTACACCGCGACTCCGGTCGGCGGGGTCGCCGCCGGGCGGGCGGCGAGTTCGGCATCGACGAAGAGCAGCGCTTCGGAATTTTTGCCCGCCATTTTCAAGCGGTCGATCACCTGTTCGGCGGCGCGTTCCTCCTGAACCTGTTCGCCGACGAAGAACTGGAGGAAGTTGACGGTCGGGAAATCGCTCAGCGCCAGCGCCTGCGACATCAGCGCGTGAATCCGCTTGGTGACGGTGAATTCGTGTCCGAGCGCCATTTCAAACGCTTCGGCGGGGCTGGCGACTTTGAAGTCGGGTTTTTTGATGCCCTCAAAGCTGACCCGGGCGCCGCGGTTGTTCAAATGGGTGTAGAACAAATTGGCGTGGAACATCTCCTCGTCGGCCTGGGTGCGGAGCCAGTGGGCCGCGCCGGGGAACTTGATGAATTCCATCTCCGCCGCCAGCGCGAGATACAAATAGGCGGAATAGAGTTCGTACACCATCTGGGCGCTCAGCGCCTTGGCCATTTTTTCATCCATTTTCATCGCAATCACCCCCATGTTTGAGCTTGTCCGTACTATAAAACCGGAAAACCGAAAATGCAAGAGCAACAGCGTTAGTTTTCGATACGGAAAATCAGCGGCCGGGAGCGGGGGACCGGCCGCAGCCGCAATGGCGCTTCGCCGTGGAGGTTGCGTTGCCAACGTCGGCCAGGCGGCGGAGGTCGGCGGCGAGTTCGAGCATCCGGTCCAGTGCCGCCGGCGTGAGTACGGGCGTGCCGCCGTCGCCGAAGATGCCGAGCCGCAGTTTGCGGATCCGGTTGGCCAGCGCCGGGGCGCGGCAGGCGGTCTGCTCCTGGGCTTCGGCGAGGTTGCCGAGCAAATAGAGCGCGTACTCCGGCGTGTCGTACCCGGTTTGGATTTCGCCCGCGATCACCAGCGCCGAGGCGAGGTGCTTGAGGGCACAGCCGAAGCACTGGTGGCGGTTGATCCGCTTGTCCCCGGCGGGCGCGGCGGCGACGCCGAGCCCGGCGAGGATCCGGGTCTTGAGTACGCTCCGGACGAAGGCGGCGGGCGCGAGTTTGCGTTCGGCGCAGTGGGCCGCGAGGTCCCGGCGCAGCGATTCCGGGAAAATCCCGGCGGGCAGACGGTCGAGGATGCCATCGAGCGGGTCGGGATCGCCGGCGGCGATTTCACCGTAGGCGCGAACGAGGGTTTCAAGGTTCATGGCGATAACTCTTTCAGCAATGGATCCGGTAACTGGAACGCGGCTGGCCGTAAGTGTCGGGCCCCGGCCAGAGGGCGGAATAATCGGGCGGCGGCACCGGCGGCGTGACGACGCGGTAGGTGTAGACCGCCTGACTCTGGCAGTAAAACTCCCACAAATAGGCTTCAAATCCCCAATACTCGTGCACCCCCTCGTAGAGGACTTCGGAGGTCGGGACGGTTTCCGGGTAACTGGCGCCGTCGACGTCGATCGTGCGTCCGCCGGATGGATACCCGGCGACCGGATCGGGCAGCAGCGACACCCAGACCCGCTTCGCCGAATCGCTCTTTTTGTACGGCCCCGAGTGGACCCGGAGCGAGCGGAAGGGCGAACTTTGCGAACTCAGAAAGGCCGTCAGCGGCGCGGCCGCGGTCGAATGGACGAGTTCGAAGCGATAGGCCATCGGAACGGTCGCACTGACATCGCAGACGATCGAGGCGATCATCCCGTCCTCGCCGCAATACCAGTCTTCGCTGACGCAGTAGGCGAATTCGCCGACCGCGACGAGGTAATAGCGGTCAAGGGGCATCAGCGCCGGATCGATCTCCGGATACTCGCCGGGATAGAGCTCATCCTCGACCTCACCGGGATCGCCGGGGTCGCCCGGATCGCCGGGATCGTCCGGGTCGTCCGGATCATCGGGATCTTCGGGATCATCGGGGTCGTCCGGGTCATCGGGATCTTCGGGATCGTCCGGATCGTCCGGATCATCGGGATCGTCCGGATCATCGGGATCGTCGGGATCGTCGGGATCGTCGGGATCGTCGGGATCGTCGGGATCGTCCGGGTCATCCGGGTCGTCGGGGTCATCCGGGTCATCCGGGTCGTCGGGGTCATCCGGGTCCGGAATATAGTCCGGGAGGTCACCCCCGCCGTACTGGTCGGAGCTCACCGGGTGGCGGTTCTGTTTCCACGGCACCGGCACCGGGAAGGACGGTTCTTCATCGCCATCCGCAGCTTCGCCGCCGCCATCCTCTTCCGGCAATTCGCCGAGGTTGACGCAGCCGGTGATCGCGAGGCTGAAAAAGGCGGTGCGGGGGAAACACGCCGGGAACTCGCCGTCGCGCACCTCGACCCGGTCGAGCCCGAGCGGGCCGAAAATTTCCCCGTCGATGACGTTCCCCGCCTCGTCACGGTTGAGGGTATCCTCAAAGTGATCTCGGCTCAGGTTGTTGGCTTCCTCCCAGGCGCGGTATTGCGTTTCCCAGGCGGCCAGCGCTTTGAGATAGTCGCGGTAAAGCTCGCCGTAGGCCGTCACCGCCTGTTGTTTGCGTGCAAGATAGTCAACGTCGCTCTCGGCGGGCATTTGCGGATTGTCGCGTTCCCAGCCGCAGTCGGGGTGGATTGCGGTTACCGGCGTACAGCCGAGAAACGGGTCGGATGGCTCCTGCGGCCGCCCGGTCGGGCGCGGCGCCGCCCCGTAATCGGCGGTGGTCGAATAGATCAGCTTGCCGCTCCAGGGCTCGAGGAGTCCGGCCAGGCCGGCGCTGATCCGAAAGGCGTAAGCCACCCGTCCGTCGAGGATCGAGCGCCCGCCCGCGTCGAGTCCGGCGATGGCGAAGACGTCGCTTCCCGGCGACCCGAAGACCGGCTCCGAGACCGCCACCGCGCGGAGCCGGCGGTCGTCCCCCCGCTGCGCCCACTCCGGCCGCGCGGCGGCGGTGAGCGGATTGATGGTGTCGGCGAGTTCGAGGTAGTCGTCGAGGCTGATTTCGGCATACGGAAACGGCGCGCGGGCGTCGGTGAGCACGATCGAACCGAGCTGGACGATCAATTCGTTGACCCGGCCCTCGAGGGTTCCCGACGACGCGCCGACGAAGTAGCCGGCCAGCGCAAAGGCGGCGATCGAGGTGTAACGCGCCGCCGCTTCACCGGGATTGGTGCAAACGCTGCTGAAGCGGAGCGTTTCCGGCATTCCGGCGAAAAGGTGGCAGCCGCCGCGCCCGGAGCGGAGCAAACGCAGCCGGTCGATCAGCCGCTGCTGGTTTCGTTGTCGCAGCGGCCGGTCGGCGAAAAGAGCGGCGTGTTGGCGGGAAAGGGTGAAGGAGCCGTCAATCCCGGCGAGCTCGACCGGGTAGCTGTATTCGCCCTCGGCGCTCCGGGTCGAGGAGAAATGGGCGCGCCAGCCGAAGCCGGTGAATCCGCTCAAGGTAAGGTTGAGCGCGGCGTCGTCGTCGCAGCGGGTCAATTCGCAGGGGTCGGCTCCGGCGGAACCGCCGTTGCCGCGGTCCCGGCACGGACAGCGGCGCGAGAGATAAACGTGTTTCATCCGATCGCCTCCGGCTCGTCGCACTCTTTGAAAATCCAGCCGTAGAGCATCCCGGTGTGCTGCTGGATCAACTGCAAGCGTTCGCCGGAGGTGTAAAAGGAGGCCAGGATCAAGTGGATTTTTTCATCGATATTGGCCGGCAGTTCGGCTCCCGAGCCGTACCCGGCGAAACGGCAGACGCCGCTGTCGTTGAGTTCAAAGATCGCCCAGATCAGCCCCCGTTCGAGGTTGAGCGGGAGTTCCAGCACCGGGACTTCGATGATCGCGTCGTTGATCACCGCGATTCCGGCGGGGGCGCTCAGCCGTTCCTCCGGCGTCAAATCCGGAGCGCCGTCGGCGATCAGCGCCGACGGGAGTTCCCCCGCCGCGACGGGGTCTTGCAGCAACACTTTGAAAAAGCCGCGATAAACGGAACCGCCGCCGCCGGTCTCGGCGACGATGCTGATCCGGCGTCCGCCGCCGGTGTCTTCCAGCCTGACGCCGCGTCCGGGGAGCGGGCGTGAGCGCTCGATCCGCGCGGCGAGTTCGCGGCAGGCGGACTGCCAGCTGCTGTGATCTTCGATCCGAAACATAAGTCCTCCGGGGTTTGCGGAGGGACGGAATTGTCAACCGGAGGCGGCGGTCAAAAAAAAGAAAAATCTCCATGCAAAGGGTTTGAAATCCGCCAATCAGGACTTATATTATTCCCCTAACGAACCGTTACGCAGTGAATTCCGTGCAAATCGGAAGCTGTCGCGCAACTGTGAAGCCCTCCGGGGCTGAAGCCAGATCCTCGTGCGGTATTTTCTCCGGCATCCAGCGAAGAGGCCGGGACGTTTTGTGCGCGCAACACACGAGGCCTGCCATGTCCGTTTCCCGCCGTTCCCGTTTCACGTTGATCGAACTCCTGGTCGTCATCGCCATCATCGCCATCCTTGCCGGAATGCTGCTTCCCGCGCTCGGCAAGTCGCGTGACAAGGCCAAAAGCATCAGTTGCACCAACAACATCCGCCAGTTGATCTTCGGCCTCCAGGGCTACGCCGCCGACAACGCCGACTATCTGGTGCTGTGCGCCTCCGGCGACAACAAGTACCTCTGGTGCGGCACCCAGAACGGCAGCACCTACGAGCCCAAGGGCGGCATCATGAAATACCTCGGCGAGAGCGGCGCGATCAAGCGCTGCCCGTCGGTCCCGGCGGTGGTCTCCGGCTACAACACCGGCAGCGGCGGCTACGGCTACAACGTCCAGTATCTCGGCGACTACTGGGGGCGGGGTTACGCCAAACTGAGCCGCGCCCGCCACCCCTCGGCGACCGTCGCCTTCGCCGACTCGGCCGACTTCAACTACAGCGGCGAACAGGTCGAGACCTACCAGATCAACGGGCCCAAGGCCGAATGGGTATCCCCCAACATCCACTTCCGCCACAATGACCGCACCAACGTCGCCTGGCTCGACGGCCACACTACCAGCGAAGCGCTGACCTTCTCCGGCGCCCACTACGCGCTCGGCTCGAGCGTGATCTGCAAAAACGCCTACAAAATCGGCTGGTTCGGCCTCGAATCCGACGGCAACAAGCTTTTTGAGCTGGAATAAAAAAGTTTTTCCCCGGTTCGCTAAAAAAAAGAACCCCGCCGTGCCGGAGCGCAGGCGGGGTTCCCTGTTTTTAGAATGTCCGGCTGACGGTGCTGCCGGCGAAGTCGTCCTTGGGGAGTTTCAGCGTAAACTCCTCTTTTTTGCCGTCGGGCCCGGTGTAGACGCCGCGGACTTTGCCGCCGCTCCGGAGCTGCAGATCGGCGGCGTAAATCCGGCGTTTGCCGTCGGCGTCGCGGCGGATCAGCACCGCCACCGGCGAGGAGCACTCGACTTCGAGCGTCTGATCGCCGCCCTGGACTTTGCCCGTGCGGTAGAAGACCGCACCGAGGTAGTTCTCCGCCTCGACCGCCTGGAGGTCCGGGGTGTTGGCGAGCACCCGGCAGGGGGGCTTGGCGGCAAAGGCGGCGGTTCGGGCCGCGTCCGCGCCGGGAAGCACGGCATAGGCGTAAGTCGCGCCCTGCGGCTTGACGCCGTGCTCCAGCCAGAGGGCGAAAACATCGCTGCTCCGGGTGCCGCGGTCGAGCTTGAATTCATAGTTCGCCCACGGCCACTCCTTGAGCCGGAAGAGCTCGTTGGTCAGCGTCTCGCGCGCCAGCGATACCTTGTTATCGCCGAAAAAGACCGCGCCGACGTTGTCGTGGTGGACGTATTGGACTCCTTCGCCGTCGAGTTTGGCGACGACTTTGCCGTCGGCGGTCGCCGGGCCGTTGGCGCGGCACTGGTTGACGGTGGTGCGGACCGGGCGTTTTTCGTCGCTTCCGGTGATCCCGGCCCCGAGGGCGACGAAGTAGTCGCCGGGGAAGAAGTACGCTTTGTACGCGCGGGCCTGGTTGCGGGCGAACTCCATCGCGCACAAACCGGCCTCGCCGTCGGAGACCCCGCCGGCGGTCCGGCTCGACCCGAATTCCGAGCCGAAATCCTCGATCTTGATGCAGAGATCCTCCTGCTTGGAGGCGTCGGGAGAGACAAAGGAACTGTACTTCTTTTTGAAATCCCGGATCGCCGCGAGCCGCCCCTGGGCGTCGTTTTTGATCGCGTCGCAGGTTTTCTCCAGCTCGGCGTATTTCGCGGTCGGCACCTGGTATTCGCTTTTGGCGAGATACGTTCCGGTGGCGCCCGGGATCCGGAAGAGGTCGCCGGCGGCGAACACCCCGTCATACTCGTCGCCCCGCACCAGCACCACGTAAGCGCCGTCGGCGCTGAACCACTGACCGTGGCCCTCCGAACGCAAAGTCCGGGTCGAATTCATCCGGACCGAGGTGTAGAAGTCCTGGTTTCGGTGCACCATCATGTCGGACCAGTAGAACATCCGGTTGCCGGCGACTTCCGGCGCTTTGCCGCCGAGCGAAGCCGCGAATTCCTTTGCCTCGGCCTGCCGGACCGGCACCGCTTCGGCGATGATGCCGACGGTCATCGCCGGAGCCGGATAGCGACCGGAGAGATAGACCCGGCGGCCCGACACCTGGGGATCGATATGCCCCCGGTAACACTTCCAGCGGAATCCGTCGAGGAGATAGCCGGTAAAGCGGTTGACCGACTCGGGCGCGGGCTGGAACGAGGTGCCCTTGACCAGCTGGAGGATGCGCGAACCGCCGACCAGATAGGACACCCCGTAGCCGCCGTCATAGGCCTGGCGGCCGCCGTCGTAGTTGTGCGACGAATAGGAGTTGTCGACGTGAAGCCCCTCGGTGCCGCCGTACGCGTACTGGAAGCTCTTCTGATCGAGCCGCTTCAAGGTCTTCTCGATCAGCGGCCGGTCGCCGGTCAGCGCGCCGATGCAGAGCGCGGCGTAGCTGACGTCGACCAGGTTGGCGCCGAGATGGCGGTCGATCGAGCGCTCGCAGCTCGCCATCTGCTTGGCCCAGCCGGCGATCAGCTCGGGGCGTTCGCTCTTCATCGCGTCGTAAAAGGGCAGCACGCCGCGGGCGATTTCGGTCGGGATGCCGATTTCGTTGAAATACCACGAAACGCCCCGTCCGGGATTGCGCGCAAGCCAGAAGTCGGAGAGCCGGAAGAATGCTTTTTTGAGCTCTTCGCGGTGGTAGCACGGCCCCGCCGGGTCGGACCAGGCGAGGGCGAGCGTGCCCAGCGCCGCGAGGTGCTCGCGGATCTGGCTGAAGTTGTTGTAATCGACCCCGGCGAGCGAACCGTCGCTCTGGAGGCGGTCGAGCACCGCCTTGACCTGATTTTCCGCCTCGGCGGCGCGGTAGATCCGGGATTCGGCGTTGGCGACCGCCGCGGTGCTGAAATTCCGCCGCATCCGTTCGAAGTCATCGGTGTCGGCGGCTCCGGTGAGGAGCGCGCCGAGGAGAAGCAAACCGGCGATCAGCTGCTTCATTTATTCCAGCTCAAGGTCGAAGTTGTCAACCTGGAAGACATTGACCGCGTTGCCGATGCCGAACATCAGTTGATCGATCGGCTTGGCCGCATTTTCGGCGGTCAGTTCCTGTTTGAAGCGGAGTTCTCCCTCGACGTAGAGTTTGAGCATGGCGGAAGTTTCGGTCAAGCGTTCCAGGCTCAGTTTGAGTTCGGTCGCGTTGTCGTCACCGATGTTGAAGTTGAGCTTGGCGTTTTTGAGCAGCACCACCAGCGGTTCGCGGCCGCCGAGCTGGCCGAGCGGGGCGGGATTTTTGCGGTAGAGCGAAAAACCCTCGGTATCGACGCCGAGACAGAAGTAATACCCTTCATTTTTGTTGGCTTCGGCGGTGCTCGAGGCGAAGCCGAAACGCAGCCCGGCGGCATCGAGCTTGGGTTCGCCGAGAACTTTGACCTTGAAGGTCACGGTGAGGGTGCTGCCGACTGCCACCGTCTGCGGCGCAAAGGGGATCACCACGCTCGAGTAGTTGCGCTGGGGTTTGAAGGTGAAACTTTGCCCCTTGACTTCGACGTCGGCTCCGAAGCGCTTGAAGTTGTCGGCGGCGGGGAGGGCGATGTCGGCGGCTCCGGCAACGAGCGTTGACAATACGGCGGCGGCGAGGAGGGCGGTGATTTTTTTCATGGGCATTCCTTATTTTTGGGTGAATTCGCGGTTTATCAGTTCTTTGCCGTTCGAGTCGACGGCTTTGACGGTTCCTCCGACGTCGTCGTCACGGTTGAATTTCAACTGCCATACTATGCCTTTGGCATCGGTAAATTCAAGGCCGTCGGTTTTTTCGTCGGTCAGAAGTTTGGCGGGAACCATCGCCGCCATTTTTTCGTCCCCGGTCTGGAGCAGATGCAAAAAGGTGCTCCGGGTCCGGTTTTCCTTGTCGGCGGCTTCGAGCCGCCAGTTGCCGGTGATGCGGTAGCGGCTCCGCCAGTCAGGACCGGGGAGTTCCCAGTTTTTGCCGGAAGCTTCAAATTCGCGTCCGGAGCCGCCGACGAGATTGACCGCCGGGTCGGCGGGAAGCAGGGTTTTGACGAAAAGCCGGCCTTCGTTCTCCGCCAGGAACGATCCGTCGGGCTGCCGCGCGGGCTGGTTCTGGAAGTGGAGCAGAAACTCTTTTTTCTGTTCCGGTTTGACCGATTCCACCCGGTCGTAAATGACGAAATAATCGGGGTAAATATAGACGAACTGGCGGATCACCGCTTTGGCCTTTTCCGGCCGGTAGGTCGGCGCGGCGTCGCCGGCGGCGTAGGTGAAGAACTCATTGCTCTCCAGCGCCAGCGCCTTGCCTCCGGCGTTTTTGTACTGGCCGCCGTGGTTGTAATAGACGGTTTTGAAGTCCTCAGGGGTGCTGCCCCAAGGAGCCCAGAACGAGGCCATCGGTTCATCGGGCATGTGGATCAGGATTGCGTTGTGGGCGACGGTCTGCGGCGCGTAGTAGACGTGGTGCAAATTGGTGGTGCGGCTGCCGGAGTCGAGCGCAAGGAAATTTTTTCGAAAAATGACAAACGCGTTTTCGTCGTAGTGCGAATGACTGCTGTACTGCGCCCCGAACCGGAAAATGGCGTGGGTTTTGTCCGCTTCGACCCCGTCGCGCATGATCAGGAGTCCGAAGGGGCGGAAGTAAGCGGCTTTTTCCCCCTTGTTGAGAATCGCCGGATCGACCGCCTCGACCTTTGCCGGATCGAAGTTTGTGAGGAGAAAGCCGAGCAGCGGATACCACCGCGAGAAACGGCGGTCTTTCTCCGGCAGAAGCTGCATGGTGGCGTAAATCGGAGCCATCCGCCCGGGGTATTTCTTGCCGTAAAAGTGAATCGACTGCGCCAGATGGGCGTACATCTCGCCGGTGTCAAGTTCGTTTCGCAGGTGCATGGTGTCGCCGACCCCGTACTGGAGGAATCGCCCGTTGTCCGGAATCGACGCCCAGTTGAACCAGTTCGGATAATCGAGCATCTGCAAATAGTCGGACGAAACGTCCTTGCCGGTCGCCGACTTGATCAAATGAAAAAAGATGAACGTGGCATAGGGATACATCCCGAAACTGTAGCCCGAGGTCGGCGCGACCAGGAGGCCGGTGCCGCCGGAGATCTTTTCGCGAAAGGCCAGCATTTTCAAGTTGCGGTCATAAGCGCCGTCGAGGAGTTCTTCGGCGAGCTTGTCGTCGATGTCGTCGCGGTAGGCGGCCAATCCGATGAAGAGCGCCAGATTTTTGATGCCGTAGTTGCCGGTGTCGATGCCGTCGCCGCTGTTGCGGTGAAATTTGGCGGTCTGGAGATCGCGGATGTTTTCCAGCATCGGCTTGGCGAAAGCTTTGCGTTCCTCCGGGTTCAGACCGTTGTAAATCCAGTCGTAGGCGGTGATCGCATTCTGCCGCAGCGTGGAGTGCCAGTCCACCAGCGTCTGGTTTTTGAGGCACCACTGAAAGAATTCGAGTGCAACCATCAAGTATTTGTACGCTTTGACCTTGTACTGCTCCTCGCCGGTGACAAGATAGATGAAAGCGCACTTTTGAGCTTCGTCCGCTCCGCGCATTTTGACCAGTTGCACGCCCTCGGTGTAGGGTTTGTTGTATTTGACCCTGCCGTCGACGATGGTGAAGCGTGTGGTGTCAAGCTCGAATCGAGGATTGTCGCCGAGCGCGTCGACCTCGGCTTTGAGTTTGGCGAAGTCGTCGCGGCGGACGGTCTGAGCGTAGTTGCGGACTTCCTCGAGGTTGTCCCGGGAGATGAAGAGGCGCGGATGATCGGCGCGGATCGCATCTTTCCACGATTCGGCGGCGTTGCCGCCGAGTACGGACGCCAGGCAAACGATGATGGCGAGAAGGTGTTTCATGGCAATGTTCATGTTTTCAGGGGTTGAAATTGGCCTGACGGTTGAAAAGCGGCCGCTCGGTTCCGGTTTTCAGCGCGGTCTCGAGCGTCAGCAAATTGATGTCGACGAAATCGTCGAAGCTGAAATTCTGCGCCACCGGGCATTCGAGGGTGATCGCCATGCCGCCGGAGGTCAGCGGCACCAGCGTATTGAAGTTGACCGCACTGCCCAGTGACGGCTTCGGATTGACCGGTTCTTTGCGGAATTTGGCTTCATACAAGGCCCGGTTGATCGCTTCGTAGAGGAAGAGCGCCCGCTCCTCGCCGGGCGGCAGGATTGCCGGGTCAAATGAATAGGAGTGAAAGTTGATCAAAAGATCGACGCCGTACCTCCCGACCAGATTGAGCAAGCCGCGCACTTCGGCGGTACGGATATTGCCGGGTTCGGCGTCGTGCATCGGATTGAAGCCCTCGGAATTGGGATAGCCGCCGGGATAGGCGACTCGGTCGAGCGGCAGCGGGAAGTACGCCTTGCTCCCCCGCCAGCCGATCATCCGGCCGTCGCGCCAGCTGCCCTGCGACGCGTTGAGGAATTCGTCTTTGGTGACGCCGTTGAGGTGGTCCGGCGAAATTGAGCGCCCGTCCATATTGAGGCAGGGGATGATAATGAGATTGTAGTTTTTGACCAGTTCCAGCAGCGAATCGCGGCTTTTGCCGCGCAAATCCCTGCCGGTTTCGAGCAAATGAATCAGATTCATCGCCGCCGCCACCCCCTCGGCCTCGGCGCCGTGGAAGCCGGATACCCAGACCACGGTTTGCTTGCGCGGCGCTTTGCCGAGATAGGCGTCGGGGTCGTCGGAGGCACTTCCCGCCGACCAGTTGGCGGTCCCCGTCGCCGGCGGGCATTCGCCGTAGAAGAGGGCGTAGACCGGATAACCGAGCGGGGTGGTCGCGATCACCTCGGCGCGGCCGCGTTTGACCTTGCGGCAGGCTTCGGTAATTTCCGCCGGACGGACTTGCCACCAGGCCGGACGCTCGGCCAGACCGGCGATTTTCAGTGGTTCGAATCTTGGATTCTTCCCTTCGTTTTCCCCGCGGTTTGGCGCGGCGCAAGCGCCCAGCAGGAGCGCCATTCCGGCGAGCGCCGCCGCCCTTTGCGTGGTTTTCATGACTTGCCCTTCCGAGTTCGCCGCGGCTTTGGATTAATTGACGACCCAGGTCGCTTTGGGGGCAACCTCCATGATCGTGGTGGTGCCCGGTCCGCCGACCGCAAAGACGGTCATTTTGGCAATATTCATCTTGGCCGTGGAACTGTAACCGCCGCCGGTGAGGAATCCAAACTTGTTGTAACACTCGGTGGGAGTTCCGGTTCCGACATGACCGTCGAGGAACGATATATTGAGTCTCCCGGAGTGATTCGGGGCGAAGTGGGCGTACCACCAGCTGGTCGCCTTGTCGCCGCTGGAGATCAGCCGCGAGCAGGGCCCGCCGTTGGGCTGGGTGGCCGAGCCCGCCAGCGGATTGGCGCCGTCGCTGAAAATCCCGACCTTGGACGGGCCGAAAGTCATGATTGATTTCGAATTCAGGGTGAAAGCTCTGTCTTGCAGAGAGGGAGTTCCGGTCAGATTGATCTGGGGCGCCGAGTATGAATAATCGGTCGTCTTCAATTGCGGGAACACACGCCGGTAAAAGGGGCAGATGAAAGCATCCGGATTATATGGAAGATAATTGCCTTTGATGAAAATACTGGTCCACTGGCCGTGCACGGTGTTGTATCCATTCTGCGTCGGTCCGGTATAGTCGCCGTTGACGTTGTTGGAGACGAAAAATTCGCCGTAGTCGTTGCGGTAGAGCGAAAGCGCGGTTCCGACCTGTTTGAGGTTCGACACGCACTTGACCGCGAGCGCTTTGTCGCGGGCCTGGTTGAGGGCGGGCAGCAGCATCGAGGCGAGGATCGCGATGATCGCGATGACGACGAGAAGCTCGATCAGGGTGAATGCTTTTTTCATGAAACCTCCATTTATGTTGCGGGAAAAATATTACAATCAGATGATTTTCTGTTATTCCGTCGGTTTGATGACCTCGACGCGAATGAATTGTTGACGCGGAACTTCTCCGCCGAAAAGGCGACTCCGGAGGTAATCTCCGGCATGTTTGCCGAGGACGCCGCCGTTAATGTTCAAATAGGGATGCCCGGGAAAGCGATAGCGGGTCGAATGGACGATGACCGCTTTGAGTTCGGCAAAGAGATCCCGGCCGGAAGCACGCAGCAGCGCTTCGCGGCATGGCATGGATTCACTGCCGAAAGCAAAAATACCGTCAAACGTGATTTTCCTTTTTTTGATCCGCTCAATCATCTGGTCGTATTCGGATCGGAGCGAAAGCCACAACTCCCGGTTCCAAGGATGGCCGAGATCGACCATTTCGGCGGCGAATCCAGCGACCAATTTTTGATAGACTTCTTGTTTGCGGTCAATCGCCAAGAGCGGCGAAAAGCAGCCCTCGCCCACAAAATATCGGGCGAGACTGCGTCCGGCTCCAGCGTAATCGACCATCACCGTCGCCGACGGTTCGCCGAGCGAACGGCCGACCGAGATCACCGGAATTCCCGCTTCCTCAACAAAGCGGGCGACTTCGGCTCGCCGCTCGTCGGGGTGGATCCAGAGCAGCCCGTCGAGTTTGTACTTGAAGATTTCGTCCGCCGCCGCCTGCCCGTCATTGACCAGCTGGAGGAGCGGCATATTGATCCAGTGGTGGGCATTGAGTTCGCGCTGGACGGCGTCGACGATGCTCCAGTAGTAGGGGTCGAAAAAAAGCGAACTCCCGTAGCCGAGAAGAATGCCGATGGTGCGCACGTCGGAGCGGTCATGCGGTTCCTTGTCGGCCATCGGATTGGTGAACGCCCCGGCGCCGTGGCGGACCAGCAGCACGCCCTCCTCGGCAAGCTCGGCCAGCACCTTGCGCAACGTGGGGCGCGTGGTTTTGAAGCGGGCGCAGAGCTCGCGCTCGGATGCGATTTTGACCGAATCGTCGGGATTCTGACGCAGCACCTCAAACACATACTGTTTGACGGCGGAATTTAAATTGCGGCCGATCATGGAAACGGGATCCTTTGATTGCTTTTACCAGTGTTTACCAGTTATTATAGCAAAAAAAGAACCGATTGTCAAGAAGCGATTCGCAAAAAGCCTTTTTTTTTAGCAAAAAAAATCAGAGAGGAGAGGGGCCGGGTTGGCGTGAGATTTGATTGAAAAAGCAATTTTGGATCGGTTCCGCGGGACTTTGCGAATCGGCGCAGAAACAAAAAGACCTCCGTCGCAAAACGGAGGTCATCGGCGCAACGGCGGCGGGATTACTTGCCGGCGTTTTCGTTCTTCTGGAGCACGCCCGCTTCGAGCAGTTTGTCGATCAGCTGCTGCATCGAATTGAAAGCGCCGAGGAAGC
>CAZRFG010000036.1:4408-16744 GCA_964599205.1 uncultured Victivallaceae bacterium | reverse complement strand
CAGCTGCCGATGTCGAGCCTGACCGGCGGCTTCAAGCTGCGGGTGCTGCTGGCCCAGGTGCTCTTTTTCAACCCCGACGTGCTGCTGCTCGACGAACCCACCAACCACCTCGACATCAGCAGCATCGACTGGCTCTGCGAATTCCTCAAGGGCCACGAGGGCACGGTGATCGTGATCTCCCACAACCGCTATTTCCTCAACGAGGTCTGCACTCACATCGCCGACCTCGACTACCAGGAAATCCGGCTGTTCACCGGCAACTACGACGACTTCATGACCGCCAACGCGATCGCGCTGGAGCGGACCCGTCGCGAAAACCAGAAAAAGGAAGATCGTATCGCCGACCTTCGGGACTTCATCAACCGCTTCAGCGCCAACGCCTCCAAGGCCCGCCAGGCGACTTCGCGCCAGAAGGAATTGGAAAAAATCCAGCTCGACGAGATCAAGCCGAGTTCGCGGGTTTCCCCGTTCATCCGCTTCAAGCCGAACACCCGGCTCGGTGAAAAAGTGATCCTCGGCGAAAAGCTGGCCAAAGTCTATGACCGGCCCCTTTTCGAAAACCTCGACATCACCATCGGCAGCAGCGAAAAGGTGGCGATCATCGGCACCAACGGTGTCGGCAAAAGCACCTTGCTCAAAATCCTGATCAAGCACCTGGAACCCGGCGACGGCGAAGTCGTCCACGGCGACACCGTCAAATTCAGCTATTTCCCGCAGGACTCTGCCGACGCGCTCGATATGAACGACCGGGCGATCGACTGGCTGGCCAAATTCAGCCCGGAAGAGGGCCTCAACGAGATCGAGCTGCGCTCCTTCATGGGCAAAATGCTGTTCAGCGGCGACGACGTCTACAAAGTGATCAAAGTTCTCTCCGGCGGTGAAAAAGCGCGCTTGATCCTCGCCCGGATGATGCTCGAGGCGGGCAACGTGCTGGTGCTCGACGAGCCCACCAACCACCTCGACCTCGAGTCGATCGAAGCGCTCAACTATTCGCTGACGCTCTTCGCCAATACCGTCATTTTCGTCAGCCACGACCGCGAATTCATCAGTTCGCTGGCGACCCGGATCATCGAAATCGCCGACGGCAAAATCACCGACTACCCCGGCACCATGGCCGAGTATGAAGATTACAAGAAGCGCCGGGCCAAAGAAAACAAGTCATGAACTATTACGCTCTTGCCGCGTTGCTGCTGCTGGGCTCCGCCGGGGCCGGATTCGGGCTCGGCCGGCTCCGGTTCCCCTCCCCGGGACCGAAGGCGCTTTTTTATGCAACGCTGGCCATGAGCGTACTCTTCGCGGGCGTTTATCTCGCGCTCGGCGTCTGGAAGCTTGAAACCTGCCAGATGGGGTTGTGGGACTTCGGCATCTACGATTCGCTGCTCCACAACGCCGCCTCGGGGCGCGGACTGATGCAGGATTTCCGGGGGCCCTTTGACCACTTCTCGCTGCCGACGCTGCTGTTGCTGCCCTTTTATTGGATCCGCGACACGCCGTACTGGCTGATCATTTTTCAGGCGCTGGCGATGGCGGCGGCGGCGCCGGTGCTGTACGCGCTGGCCCGCTGCTACTTCCGCACCGGGGCGGTCCCGCTCCTGCTTGCCGCGCTCTATTTGCTCAATCCCTACTATTCGCGGCTGGTGCTCTTCGACTTTCATATCGAGTGCCTTTTTCCGCTGCTTCTTTTCGCCGCCTTTCTGGCCCGGGCGAAGCACCGGCCGGTGCTGTTTGCGGTATTGATGCTCCTCTTGCCGGTGATCAAGGAGGACTTCGTGATCGCTCTCGGCGGCGCGGGGCTCTATTTCCTCACCGTCCGCCACGAGCGCAAATTCGGCGCGATCTTTCTTGCCGGAGCGCTGTTCTGGACGCTCTTTGTGCTCAAAATCTACTACCCGGTGATCCTCGGCTCGCCCTACATCCATTACGGGCGCTACCCGGTGCTGGGAACGGACGCCGCCGAGACCTTGCAGAATATCTGGAATATCCTCAGCCGGGTCTTTCGACCGAGCGTGCCCGCGGTGGCGCTGAGCGTGCTGCTGCCGTTCGCGTTTCTCCCGCTGGGGGCGTGGCGAATGCTGCTTCTCTTCTGGCTTCCCACCCTCGGCATCCAGCTGGTCTCCGACTCGCCGCACCAGGTGTTGCTGATCAGCCATTACGGTTCGTCGCTGCTCGGGGTGACTCCGGTAGTCGCCCTCTTCGGCCTCCGGTCGCTGCGCTGGCAACTCCGGCGGCGGCCGGTCGCCTGGCGGCAGATCCTCGCCGCGGCGGCGGTGCTGGGCGCGCTCTGCCACTTCTTTTTCGCCGATCTCCCGCTCAACCGCTACATCACCTATTTCCCGACCTACCAGAAACAGTTCTACGGCTCCATCCTGTCGCTGCCCTTGAGCTCCCCGCAATACGTCCAGCTGGCGGTGCTCGACCAGCACGCCGCCGACTTGCAGAAGGTGGTCGACGCCATTCCGGCGGGGGCGACGGTTACGGTGCAAAATGAAATCGGCTGCCTCTTTCTCCGCAAATGCCGGGTCCTTTCGATCAAAGGCAATGAGAAGAAAGACAGCGATTTTTGGATTTTCGACTCGGTCGCTTACAACGGCTTCGATCCCGGAGCCTACCTCCACGACCGGCTCCGCGACTTGTCGCGCAACCGCGCCTACGTCCGGCTTCCGGCCCCGGAGGGTATCGTCATTTTCGCCAAACGTGAATCTCTGAAAGGACTCCGGCCATGATGCCTTCAATTCTCCTCAATCCCGGTCGTGAAAAGACCATTCTCCGCCGCCACCCGTGGATTTTCTCGGGCGCGCTCAAAAGCGTCAACGGCAACCCCGAGCCGGGGGCGACGGTCGAAGTCCGCAGCGCCGACGACACGTTGCTCGGTCACGCCGCCTGGTCGCCGGAATCGCAGATCTGCGGCCGGGTCTGGAGCTTTGACCCCGCCGAAGCGATTGACGCCGACTTTTTCCGCCGCAAAATCCGCCGCGCGATCGCGCTTCGCAATGAACTCGGGCTCAACGCCGCCGACGGCGGCTGCCGCCTGGTCGCCTCCGAAGCCGACGGCCTCCCGGGAGTGATCGCCGACCGCTACGGTGACTTCGCGGTCATTCAATTACTGAGTGCGGGCGCGGAATTCCACAAAAATACAATCGCCGGGATTCTCCTCGAAGAGAGCGGCTGCCGCGGCGTCTACGAGCGTTCCGACGTCGCCATCCGCGCCCGCGAAGGCCTCGCCGAATGCACCGGCCTCCTCGCCGGCGAGGAGCCGCCCGCGCTGATCACCATCGTCGAAAACGGCGTCCGCTATGAAGTCGACGTCCGGCAGGGGCACAAGACCGGATTCTATCTCGACCAGCGCGCCAACCGCGCCGCCGTCGCCGGTTACGCCGCCGGCAAAGAAGTGCTGAATTGCTTCGCCTACACCGGCGGCTTCGCCGTCGCCGCGCTGGCGGCGGGGGCCAAACATGCGGTCAATGTCGACAGCTCCGCTCCCGCCCTCGCCGCGGCGGCGCGCAACTTTGAACTCAACGGCATCGATCCCGAGCGCTACACCAACATCACCGCCGACGTTTTCAGTGAACTGCGTAAATTCCGCGACCGGGCCCGCACCTTTGACCTGATCGTCCTCGACCCGCCGAAGTTCGTCGATTCCAAAAACGCGCTGATGCGCGGCTGCCGCGCCTATCAGGATATCGCCCGGCTGGCGTTTCTGCTGTTGCGGCCGGGCGGGATGCTGTTCACTTTTTCGTGTTCCGGGCTGCTGAGTGCGGAGCTCTTCCAGAAAGTCACTGCCGACGCCGCGCTCGACGCCGGAAGCGAAGCGGTGATCGTCGGACGGCTCGAACAGGCGCCCGATCACCCGACCTCCCTGGCGGTGCCGGAATCTTTTTACCTCAAAGGGTTGGCGGTGAAAAAAGTCTTTTGAAAACTTGCTTTTCGGAGATTTCGCGCTACTTGTAAACTTGAGGAGAAATGAACCATGCCAAAATCCCGGATTCTGTTATTCGGCGCGTTGTTCGCGCTGCTGCTCGCCGGCTGCCGGACGGCCAAAATGTCGGCCGAGGATATTGAGGTGACCGAACTCTATCGCAAGGAGATCGCCATCCTCCACTCCGACGCGCCGCCGAACTCGGAAGCGAAATACCTGGCCGCCAAACGGCTCAACGACAATCTCGACTTCTATTTCACCCGCGACGTCGCCACCCTCGACAAGATCTTCAGCGCGGCCGACGCCCGGGTCGATGTCCAGCATGCGACCGACCAGATGATCATGTTCTATTATCAGTACAAGGACCGCTCGATCCGGTTCTGTTTCTACCGTTTCGGAGACGACATCACCAAAGTGGAAATTTACGAGAAGTGACCGCGGAGGACATCGATTTCATGCAAAGTGCGCTTGCAGAAGCGGAGCTGGCCGCAGGCCGCGGCGAAGTGCCGGTCGGCGCGGTCGCGGTCCATCGCGGCCGGATCATCGCTCGCGCCGGCAACCGGGTCGAGGAAAAGCTCGACGCCAGCTGCCACGCCGAAATCGAGCTTCTCCGCCAATGCTCGGCCGCGCTCGGCGACTGGCGGATGGAGGAGGTGACCATCTACGTCACCAAGGAGCCCTGTGCAATGTGCGCCGGGGCGATGGTAAACGCCCGGTTGAAACGGGTGGTTTACGGCTTGCCCGATCCGCGTTCGGGAGCCTGCGGCTCGACCGCGCTCAACGTCGCCGCCTTTCCCGGCATGTTGTGGCAGGTGGAAACCGAGGGCGGGGTGCTGGCCGGCGAGGCCCATCAACTGATCCGCCGTTTTTTCCGGGAGGTAAGAGAAAGATGAAGCGAATCGTTGCCCTCCTGCTGCTGGCCGGCTTGGCCTTCCTGGCCGGCGGCGCCGAATTTGAAAAGCTGCTGGCCGACCAGCCGGAGAACATCTGGCAGAGCGACGCCGGCGATCTCGCGGGTGTGCTCGGCATTCCGCTTCTGCCCGGCGACAACAGCGGCAGTTTCTTCCGCTACTATTCGCGGCGGAGTCCCGAAAAACTGACCATCGCCGGCATCGCCGTCGAGGAACTGATCGTCCGGCTCAAAAACGGCAAGGTCGATGAGCTCGAACTATCCATTTACAACCGCGGCGATTCGCCCAATGTGATGCTCCAGCATTTTAGCGAAGACCGGAAAAAAATCGAAGAGTTCATCGCCGCGCGGACCTCCGGCCTCCAGAACGACCGCACCTGGCTCAACGGCGCGACCATCGAAATGCGTACGGGCCGGTCGCCCTACGCGCTCTGGATGCTGAGCTGGTGCGAAAACCAGGGCCGCGGCGAATATCTGCGGCTGCGGATCCTCCCCCCCGACCGCCAGCCGGAACGGCTGAAAACCTCGCTTCGCGCTTCGACCGACAGCAAAGACCTCGCCTCCCGGCTGGTCAAAGCGGACAACGGCGACTGCTATTTGCCGGTGCCGATGATCGACCAGGGCGGCAAAGGCTACTGCGCGGCCGCCACCGTCGCCCGGATCATGCGTTACTACGGAGCCGAGCTCGACCAGAATACCATCGCCCAGCTGGCCTCGACCGACGTGGTCCGGGGCACCACCTGGTCGCAATTTTTGCCCGCATTGGAACAGGCGCAGTCGCGGCTCAAGGTCCGGGTGGTGCCGCTGGTCGAAACCCGTTATTACGACAGCGCCAACGGCGTCATGCAGTTCGTCTCCGAATACAACAACATCGCCCGCAAGGAGAAGCTGCCCACCCTGCGGATGGACGATTTGATCGTCAACGAGGGCGGCTACCAGATCATCCGGATGGACAAGGTATTCACCGTCCCCAACCCCGAAATCGTCGCCAAACTCCGCATGCGGGATCGCAACGGGCTCAAGAAATTCAAAGAAACGCTGGTCAAAGCAATCGACCAGGGCTATCCGGTGATCTGGTGCATTCCGACCCACATGCGGATCATCAACGGGTACAACGAAGCCGCGCAAACAGTCATTTACACCGATTCCTTTGGAGCCGGTCACGAAAAAAAGTCGATGCCTCTTGACGACGCCTGGGTGCAAACCATCCGCACTCTGTTGCTGGAGCCGACGCGATAAAAGATGAAAAAGGAGCATGTCATGAAGATCGGAGTGATTCCTGAATCGTATCAACTGCCGCTGATCGAGGGCATCGCCAAGGCGGCCGAACTCGGTGCCGACGGCGTCCAGATTTACGCCATCCGGCGGCGGCTCGACGTCAACCACGTCACCGCCCCGGCGGCGGAGCGGTCGGCGCTCAAAAGGAGCTGCCTTGATCGCGGCATGGTCTTTTCGGCGATCTGCGCCGACGTCGGCGGCCACGATTTCCAGATCGACGGCAAAAATATGGAGCGGGCCGAACTGACCTGCAGAATCGTCGACTTCGCGGTCGAAATGGAGTCGAAGGTGATCACCTCCCACATCGGCTGCATTCCGGACGATCCGGCCGACCCGGTCTATCCCAACATGGTCGCGGCGGTCCGCCGGGTCGCCGACTACGCCGCCGGCCGCGGCGTCACCATGGCGATCGAAACCGGCCCCGAATCGGCGGAGACGCTGCTCGCCTTCATCGAAACCGTCAATTCGCCCGGACTCGGCGTCAACCTCGACCCCGCCAATTTCAAAATGGTGCTCGGCTACGACCCGGTGCGGGCGGTCGAGCTGCTCGGCAAATATATCGTCCACACCCATGCCAAGGACGGCGTGAATCTGGCGTCCGGCAATCCCTGGAAAGCCTACGGCATGGTCAATCCCGACGGTTCGGAGCGCCAGTGCGCCGGCGTCGCGCCGCAGTATCGCGAGGTCGCGCTCGGCACCGGCGAAGTGCCGTGGCATGCCTACCTCGCCAAATTAAAGTCGATCGGATATAACGGCTTCCTGACCATCGAACGCGAATGCGGCGACAATCCGGCCGCCGACATCCGCACCGCTTTTGAGTTTCTCAAAAAACAAATTTAATCCCGAAACCCCACTTCCATGAAAAACAACACCGTTGTCGTCGCCAGCGATATGAATTATCTATGGGGGGTGTATCTGCTGATCGCCTCAATGCGATGTTACGGCATGGATGAACCGGTGCTGGTCTATGCCAGCAACTTCACCGAACGGGCCAAAAAGGCGCTGGAAGCCCTGCAAGGGGTCAGCATCGTCGACACCCCGCGCAAAACCCGTTCGCAAACCTGTACCAAGCCCGATGCGATGTTGCTCACCGAAACCGAATATGCGACCTGGGTCGACTGCGACGGTTTTTTCACCGGAAACTGTTCCGACCTCCTGATTCCGGATGCGCCGGAATTGTTCCACATCCGGCTTCGCGGCAAAGTGGAAAATGAATTGGTCTACCCCGGCTACGGCGGCGAGATTCCCGCCCACATTCTCGAGTGCTGGCAGCGCGACGTCGGCGAACGCCGGGAAGCACGCTATCAGGCCGCGTTTACCGCCAACTTCATCGCGCTTCACAAGAGCAACCGGCCGTTCCTCGAACGCTGGCGGGCCCAGATGCAAAAGGTGCTGCCCGAGGGCGACAGCGGAGTCATCGACCATCGCTCCGAGGCGTATTTTCATACCGACGAGTCGGTTCTGACCAGCCTGCTCTGCTTCAGCGAAAATCCGCCTCAAATCACTCCGAGTTACCACATGGATAAAGATCCGCGGCGGCTCTACATCCACTTCGGCTTCAATCCGAAACCTTGGAACGGCTGGGCGCCGGAGTCGCTCCGTCACTTTGACGCTTATATGAAGATCGTCGATTTCGTGCTTGAAAAGCATTATCCGCTGCCCGGTCCGCTGCCGTTTTTTCTGCAAAAGAAAAATAAGAACTGGTGCCGGATCCTGCGCTTTCCGCTGATGGCGGTCTGGAAATTGAAACGATTGCGCAAACGCCTGAGCGTGATATATCAGAAGCAAAAACAGGCCGCAACCCAGGCGCATTGAGAGAACGGTCCCTAAATAAGCTCAGAATGTCCTGATTTACGGTGAAACGCCGTAAATTCGCTCGCGAGAGCGACCGATACCGCAAGTCGCGTCCATTGCAGCGGGCTTCGCAACTGACATTCCGGTGCTATCATGGCATTCTCTTTGTGTAAGGATAAGCTCGAAGATGGCGGAACTCAACATCGTTACCAAACACCGGATCGAGATGCTCGACCTGACCGCCGAAGTCGCGGCGCTGCTGCCGCCGGGCTTCGATTGCGGCGTCTGCCACCTTTTCACACCGCACACCACCGGCGCGCTGACCATCAACGAAAACTGCGATCCCGACGTCCGGCACGATATGCTCGCCAAACTGGAGAAGCTGATCCCGCACCAGGAGCCCTTTTACCGCCACGTCGAGGGCAACAGCGCGGCGCATCTCAAGGCTTCGCTGTTCGGCTTTTCGCTGGCCATTCCGGTCATCGACGGCCAGCTCGCGCTCGGCACCTGGCAGGGCATTTATTTCTGCGAATTCGACGGCCCGCGGCCGCGCCGGATCCAAGTGCTCTTTCAGCGCGCCGAAGCATAACAACCCCGGCCTAAAAACAACGGCTCCGATTCCGCATGGAACCGGAGCCGTTTTTTGCCTGTCCTGATCGGTTTATTTCACCGGAACCAGCGAAAGGTAATCGAGGTTCAGCATTTCGCCCTTGGTGTTGACCATCCGGATCAGTTGCGGTCCGGCCTTGAGGTCGAGCACCAGCTGGCCGCCGTTGTGGCCGACATTGTAGAGCTCCCAGTCGACCGCGCTGGCGCCGAGCCCGCCGGAGGCGGGGATGACAAAGGTGCCGAGCTTCTCGCCGTTGACGTAGATGTCGCGGGTCGAACGCTCGCCGGTGTAACGGAGCTGGAGGATGTACTTGCCCGCCTGCGGCAGATCGATCTTCCACGAGAGCTCGTGATCCTTGTTGTCCCAGTGCGAGATGCACTTGCCGTTGACCCCGACTTTGTCGTCGCGAACCACCGCTTTGCCGCCTTTTTCATCGATGAAGTTCTCGGCTTCGGCGAGGAAGCCGACCGGCGGAGCAATCTTGACGTCGGCCGGCTTGACGCTGAGCGGCTGGCGGCCGCGAAGCACGGTGCCGTCCTTCAGGGTCAATTCCGCTTTGAGCACGCCCTTGGCCGCGCCGCTGAGTTCGGGCTTGAGCTCGAGGACTTCGATGCCGCCGGCGGCGAGTTTGATCGGGAAGGTGTCCTTTTCGAGCTTGAGGTTGGCGGGCGGCAGCAGCTTGAGTTCGCCCTCAAGGCCCCGGTCGAGCGGAGCGCTCACCACAATCCGGAAGCTCTTTTTCAGTCCTTCGGCGAACATCGACAAACTGAGGTTCGGCGAGACGCTGGTGGGCAGATAGCTTAAAGTCGCATCGTAGTAGTAACCCATCGAACCCGGCACGATCGCATTGCGGTAGATCGGGTCCTGCATCAGACAGACCCGACGGTCCATCGCCGGAATCGGGGTGGGATAAATCCGCATTTCGCCCTTGGCCGAAGTCAGCATCTCTTCGCGCCAGTCGCCGAGAACGTCGGCGACGATCGCCATCGAACCCTCGGTCACCCCGCCGACGGCGGCCCCGCCGAAGCGGCTCGGCATGCCGCGGACGACTTCGCGCTGCAAGTCGGCGTCCCAGAAGATGGTCCGGATCGATTCGCGTTCCGGCATGGTATTGCCGGAGTAGAGAAGTTCGCCGTTGCTCCTGAAAACCCAGCTTCCGAGCTTGGTCCGGTCGAGACTGGAGTCGGTATCGACGCCGCCGACTTCAAAGCCGCGGAAACGCGGATCGAGGTCGGCCGCAAAACCGTGGTGGACATGGTTGGTCGGCTCCTTGAGCTGCCAAATCGGCTTGCCGGTTTTGGCGTCGACCACGGTCAGGCCGCCGCCGTCGGGACAGCGGGTTTCGAGTACGGTGATCACTTCGAGGCCGGGATTCTCCGGTACCGCGTCGGTGACGTAGAGATAGTCGGGATGGCCGAGCCCGGTGGTCCAGAGCGGACGGCCGTCGTCGTCGATCACCGCGCTGCCCAGCAGCACTTCGTCGCGGCCGTCGCCGTCGATGTCGGCGCAGCGGGTGCTGTGCGAGCCCTGGCCCTGATACTTGCGCTCGGGATATTCGCGGCTGTCGTAGACCCAGATGCGTTCCATTTCATTCTTGTCGGTGAGACGCCAGGCTTCGACCTTCATGGTGGTGTAGGTCCCGCGCAACGCGAGGATCGCCGGGGTCTTGCCGTCGAGGTAGGCCATTGCCAGCTGATTGCGGCTGGCGAGGTTGTAGCCCTCCAGGCCTTCGTAGCCGTCGCGGTTGGGCCACGGCACTTTGGCGATCGTTTTGCCGGTCACGCCGTCGAGGATGGCGAGGTATTCATTGCCGCCGGTGACCCGGCCGTCGGGATCGCGGGGGTCGCCCTCGCCCATCTTGACCGCGACTTCGGCCTTGCCGTCGCCGTTGAAGTCATAGACGATAAAGGGGCTGTACCAGATGCCGCGCTCGATCGACCAGCCCTGGTCAAAGGTCCAGAGCCGCTTGCCGTCGGCGTTGAAGGCTTCGAGCTTGTAGGTGTCGGGCGATTTTTTCCAGTAGACATGCCACGGGTCGATGTTGCCCGAAGTGATCCGCACCACGTAGTCGAAGCGGCCGTCGCCGTCGAGGTCGGCGATGCCGACTTTGTCGACCCGGCCCTTGGGATCGCTGAGTTCAAAGCGCTGATACGGCTTGTCCCACGCCTTGCATTCGCCGGCGAGTCCGGTGAAACCGGCGGCGGGGGCGACCCGGTAGCGGGCATCCTTGACCGGCGCGGCGTCGATGAAGTCGGTGGTCTGCTTGAGCGGGGCGGCGTTGAGCTTGGCGCTCTTGCCGTCGACGATCCGGAAGAGGTCAAAGGCGATGTCTTTGGCGTCATCCTCAAGCAGCCGCCACGAAACCATCATGCCTTCGTCGGTCGGAAAGGCGATCAGGCCGCGGTCGAACTTCTCCACCACCCGTTTGGCGGAGGATTCCTTGACCGGGCGGTAGGCGTTCTCGCGCGGGGCGGCCACTTTTTCGAGCTTCAAAGCATCGACCGTCAGGTCGCATTTTCCGCTGCCGGAGAGACGCACTGCGACGGTGTCGATGCCTTCTGGAACGGTAAAAATACCGCTGTAAGTTTTAAACTCTTTCGCTTCCCCGAGGGAAACTTGGCCGAGGTCGTAGCGGACCACTTTGCCGCCGCGATAGCCGACCAGTTCGGCGCGGGCGATGACTTTGGCGCCGGTGTTGTTTTTAGCCTGGAGCGAGAGTTTGTAACGGTCGCCGGCGGCGGCGGGGAAATAGCTGACGCCGGTGAACGACCAGTCCTTGTCGCCGGCCGAGACGATCCGGCAGCCGCCCACGCCCTCGGCGGCGTCTTTGACCGCTTCGGCTTTGGATTCGGGGTGGTTGTCGCGCGACCAGAAGGTCCAGTTTTTCAGCACCTCTTCGAAGCCGCCGTTGAGAATCGAGAGATCCTTGCCGAAAACATCCCGTTTGCCGAGATGCTTGAGCTCAAAATCGTCGGCCGCAAAATCGCACTCGCCCGAACCGGACAGCCGGAGCGTCGCCTTGTTGACGCCCTCGGGAATGACGAATTTGGTCGTAAACGAGGTCCAATCCTTGCCGGCCTTGCCGATCGGCATGGAACAGCGGTCATAGGAAATCACCTTGTTATCCGCGTACAACACCAGCTGGACCGAAGCCGAAAACGGCTTGTCGTTCGCATTCTTCGCCCAGGCGGTGACGCTGTATTCGTCGCCCGGAGTCACCGCCAGCGAGCGCGACGGAGAAAATGCCCAGTCGGCCTTGCCCTGGTGGGAAATACGCACCGCGTTTTTGCCGGAATGGGCATCAGCCGAGAGTTCGGCCTTGCCGTCGACGGCGCTGTCGCGCTTCCAGAAATTCCAGCCGGCAATATTGTTGCCGGCAACATCTTCAAACGACGGATTGACCACTCCGGTTTCAGTTGTCCCGGACTTGGCCTCAACCGGCGACAATTCAAAATAATCGACGTAGCAGGCTCCGGGACTGTCGGTGTTGACAAAGGCGTTGGCCAGCTGGAATTCAAAGGGGCCTTTGCCGCCCTCGATATCGGTCGCCAGCATGCCGCCGGTGAAGCGCTTCCAGGTCTTGCCGCCGTCAACCGAAAGTCCCACGGTGCGGGTGATCCGCGCGGTGAGTTCGTACTTGCCTTTTTCCGGGATCGGGATCTGGAAAGAGAGAATCGGCATCCCCTCGCCCGGCGTCCGGTCCGCTTTGAGGCCGGCACCCTGAATCACCACCCCCCCGGACCATTTGCGGGCGGCATCCTGATCGCTACTCCATAAATTCCATTTGCTGTCCGAGAAGCGGTTTTCCAGCAGGGCGTCGCGGTTCAG
>CAZRFG010000036.1:0-4398 GCA_964599205.1 uncultured Victivallaceae bacterium | reverse complement strand
AACCGCTTCGGCCTCAAACCGCTGCGCTGCGCCGGAAGCGGTGAATGCACCGAGCATCCCGACCGCGACCAGGACCCCCCAGTTCGTCATTTTCTTCATCTTTTCTCTCTCTCATATGGGGTTGCCGAATCATTGCCGGGAATGGTGTCACGGCAAACTATTGACGGATGAACAATCGCCGCCGCACCGGCGCCGGCGCGGCGAGAGCGCCCTCACTCAGTAGGAACATTCAAGTTCGTTGGATTTGTAGCTCTTGCAGGGATAAATCCGCCCCGAACTGGCGGTATTGCCGCCGAGCATCAGCATATTGGCCTGGCCGGCATGGCGGTAGCCGATGCGGCAGTTGCGCGGCGAGTACGGCGACATCGACTGCGGATAGCCGGCCGGATTGAGCTGGGTGTCGTTGGTGGAGTCGAAGCCGAGGGTGTTGATGTAGTCGGAGAACAAAATCACCTTGGAGGGATTGCGGATCACATTGACCTTGCGGACGCGGCCGCCGCTCACCGACCCCGGATAGTTGGCGGGAAGCTGCGACCAGGTGACGCCGTAGTTGATGCCGTAGCAGCGGTACATCAGCTGGTCCCAGCCGTTGGGGTCTGTGTTGCCGACCCGATCTTCGATCGGACGGCTGGCCGGGCAGATGCTCATCGAGGGCCCGAAGCGCCAGCGGCTCGCCTCCTTGCCCCAGCGGGTGGCCGAATTGATCGCCGGAACCAGGGAGTTGACCCACCAGCTGCCGGGCTCGTTGTAAGCGCGGACTTCGTTGGTATCCGCCGCCTTCATGCCTTCGTACGGCATCAGCATGTCGTCAAAGGCCTCGTAGTAATTCTGCACTCCCATGAACTGCTGTTTGAGGTTGTTGAGGCAGCTGGCCTGGCGTGCCTTGTCGCGCGCCCGGTTCAGCGCCGGCAGCAGCATTCCGGCGAGAATCGCGATGATCGCGATCACCACCAGAAGCTCGATCAGGGTGAATCTTCTTTTTTGCATACCCACTCCATTGTTTGGTATTGTCATCCGCAAGAGGAATCTCTCAATATTTGGAAACCAGACCGTCGTTTTTGGTCACATCGGCGCAACGGTAAATCCGCGGCGAGTTGACGACATTGCCCGCCAGCATCAGAATATTGGCCCGGCCGAGATGGCGGTACCCGATCCGGCAAACGGCGGAGGTGTCGGTGGACGCCAGCGAAACCGGTGCTTTATCGGGATTGAGCTGCCCGGCTTCATCGGTCGGGTCAAATCCGGCCTGAATCGTGTCGGCGACCAAGATGATCTGGCTGGGATTGCGAAGGGCGGTGGTTTTCCGCACCCGGCCGGCTTTGACGAAATTGATGTATTCATTGTTGGACGGCTTCTGGCTCCAGGTGGGGCCGTAGCTGATGCCGTAGCTGTTGTAGCCGAGCGGGTTGTTGCCGCCCCAGGTGCCCTGGAGTTTGTCTTCGCGACGAACCGAGGGGCAGACGCTGATGCCGGGGCCGAACGTCCAGCGGTCGCGCGCCGCCGACCAGGTGGCGGTGACGCCGGGAGCGATTTGGCTGACCAGCCACGAACCGGGGGCATTCCAGTTGTATTTGTCGGTGCCGCCGCTGCCGTCAGTCGAATTCATGCCGCCATACGGCAGATTGTAATCATCAAAGGCCATATAATAGCCTTGAATGCCGAGATTCAATTGTTTGAGACTGCTGACGCAACTGATGGCTTTGGCTTTTTCCCGCGCCTGATTGAGTGCCGGCAGCAGCATGGCGGCGAGAATGGCGATGATCGCGATGACGACCAGCAATTCAATCAAAGTGAAGTGATTTTTTCTCACCATAAACCTCCCTTTGTTGGCGCGCCCGTCGTTTTTCGCGATCAAGCCGCGGTTCACCATTGAATGATCCGGCGGCGCACTCCGCTCCCGGGCCACGGCGAAATTGGTTGTGCAATCAATCTACAAACGGCTGCCGGCTGAATTCCGGCCCGCGGATGCGGCGGCAATTCCTCCTGCGGGCTGCCGCCCGCCGGCTCCCCAAGCATGCCGATCCGCTCTCCCGCCATCGTGTTTTTACCTCATTTTGAGCTCAAAAACTGACACGGTCAAATTCCCTTTCAATAATTATATAACATTTACGTACAAAAGGCAAATAAATTTTTAAAAAAATTTTCTTTTTTGTATAGTACGATGGCGGATTCCCCGGAAATATTTTAAAAACCCGCGGGAATCCGGCTTTTTTCCGGCTTTTGGGAAGCGTAAAAAGCGATCTGTTGCAAACTTGTAAAACTCTCGCGCAGAGGTAAAAAAAAAGCCCTTCCCGTCGCCGGGAAGAGCGATTTTGCCGCCGGACAAGCGGGGTCAGGCTTCGCGCCAGACCTTGAGCGCCTCAAGCGCCGGGCGGATTTCCGGCATCTCGGGCTGCCACATTTTTTCATACTCAAGGGTGACCGGGCCGGTGTATTTGATGCTGCGGAGAAAGTCGAGGAACGCCGGCACCGGTACTTCCCCCTGCCCCGGGAGCGTTCCCTTGTGCCCGATGCTGTCCTTGACATGGACATCGACCACCAGATCCTTGAGCAAAGCGTAACTTTCGGCGAAGCTTTCGCCGGCCAGCCAAGTGTGGTGCATGTCCCAGATCACCGCCAGCCGCTCGCCGGCGAAACGGAACAGCTGATCGCAACGCGCCGCCGACGAAAAGCCGTCGTGGGTTTCCAGCGCAAACTCCGCTTTGATGCCGGTCGATTTCCACCATTTGAGGTTTTCGCAAGCCGCCTCCAGCCGGGCGCGGGTCAACTCCTCGGTGAACGGAAAGCCGCCGAAGATCCGCAGATAAGCGATGCCGAACTCGTCCGCGATTTTCCCCAGCGCCAGCACCGCTTCGCGGGCTTTGGGATCCAGCGAAGTAATGCCGAACGAAGTGTCGAGCACCCTCACCCGGCCGGCCGCGGTCAATTTTTTGAGCGCGGCGCGATTTTCTTCGCGCTTGAACATTTCGGGCAGATCGAGCGTACCCGACACCGCCCGGATTTCCACAAAATGGAAACCGTATTCATCCGCCAGCGCCACCGCCTCCGGCAGCGAAAGCGTGTGGCATCCCAGCGTGGAGAGGCCCCATTTCAACCCATGATCCGACATTATATACCACCCTTTCCGGTTGATTCTCCGTCAATCGTATCCCAAATTGCCAGCGAAGCTTCGTCGACCTTGGTCGAGTAGCCGCGTTCCATCCGGACCAGCACCCAGGTGCAGACGGTGAGGAGAATATTGGTTACTACGTTGCCCATCGCAAAAATCACCACATAAGTATCGTTGCGGAATTTGACCGACACCACCAGCTGCGCCACCACCAAGCCCAGCGTCAGCAAAAATTTGATCGCAAAAACCATCATCAGCCCGTGGTGGGGAATGCCGTTGACCGGCTTTTCCCCGCGCTTGGCCAACGCGACGTCGCGCCGGATCGATCGCGCCAGAAAACTCCAGAACAACAGCGCCGCCACCGAAGCGGGAATCACCATCACGGTGAAGAGCTCGAACGCCCGCGCCATCCCGAAGTGCCGCAGCGGCAGCAGCATCGCCGACGCCAAAATCAGCGAACTCCACATCAGCACATCCATCAGACGAAGCGCGAACAAAAGATATTTGGAGAGGAACCCGGTGGTTTTGACCAGCGGCTGAACTTCCTTGCCGCCCGGCGCCCAGGTTGCCGGGGGGTGGAAGTCGCGGTCGCCGCCGAGGGCGTTCCAGCGCCGGTAGGCGAGGCAGATCACCGAGAAATTGAGCAAACACGCCCCGGTCGACCAGATGAACGAAAAGCGGTAACAGAAATCCGGACTCGGCTGGTTCGCGAAAATGATCCGGAGAATGTCGAAATACGCCCCCATCATCACCCCGGCGACGATCGCGCAGAGCGAGCGCACGATCCCCTGCGCCGAGGAGAACTGCCCGAACCGCGAATGCGGGAAAAGCCGCATCGAGAGCGGCAGGATGCACGCCGCCGACAGCGCGTTCATAAAGGCATAGAGCAGCTGCGCCCCGAGCGAGAGATAGAAGTAATACGAGCCGGGCAGATCGATGAAAATCCAGATCCAGTTCATCGCCGGGCCGGTCATGGTGAAGATCACCACGTAAGTATAGACCCGCAACGGATGCCAGCGGTCGATGAAGCGGGCGGCGAAGTAGGTCGCGATCATTCCGACGATCATGATGATGGTGTTGTACTTGCCGATCTGCGGCAGGTCCATTTTCATCTCCAGCAGAATGAACATGGTGAAACTCCACGCCGACGCCGCGAACGCCATCACCCCGGCGCTGGCGAACAAATACCAGTAGAAACGGTCGCAGAAGGATTCGCGGAAGAAGATTTTCAAGGCGGCGATCCGGCCGGTCTTCGCCTGCGACTCGTCGAGCGGCGGATATTTGCCCTC
>CAZRFG010000035.1:0-16871 GCA_964599205.1 uncultured Victivallaceae bacterium | reverse complement strand
AGCATTGGGTCGAGCGGATGGAGCCGCTTTCGGTGAATTTGGTGGATGTTCCGATGTCCGGAGTGCGGACCGGACCGGCGCCTTCCCGGGTGGCCGACACCCTTGATTCCCGGCCGGCATTGCCGGAGCCGGCGCTGCCCAAAAATATGACGCCGCCGCCGGAGCCGGTGGCCGAGCTCCCCGTTTTGCCGCGATTGAAACCGGTGACCGAACCCGCGGTGGTGCCGCCGTCACCGCGTCCGGCAAGCCGGACCGAGCCGAAAATTGTCCTGCCCAGTCCGCCGGTCGAGCGCGTTGTCGCTCCGTCTCCAACCAGGACGGCTGCTGCCGGGCGCAATCTTGCCGATGACCGCCGCCTGAGCAACGCCAAGTCCGGCGGTGGTGCGATAACCGATCTAAATGTACCGCTTGGCAAAGCCGATGTGGCGCAGACTTTCGCGGAAACTTTTTCCAATACCCCGCCGGGCGGCACGGATAAAATGTCCCAGTACTCCGCCAAGCTGACGATGTTCCTCAAAGCCCAGTGGCAGAACTTCGTTCCATCGCGCGCCGATCTCGGCAGCAGCCGGCCGACTGTTCAGATTCTGCTCTCGATTTCCGGCACCGGTCAGGTGCTGGAGGCGAAGATTGTACGCCCGAGCGGCGTTGCGGCAATGGATGCCGCGGCAGCGAGATTTCTTGCCAATCAGAAACAGTTGCCAGCGCCACCCGAGGGAAAAACTTGGCGGCATGACAATATCGAGCTTGATACCGAAATGTAGTCTTACGAAAATCCGGAGGTTGTAAATGAGGGCGTGGCAAAGGTGCTTGATCGGCGGGATGTTGTTCGGGACGGTTTCAGCCGGGGCGGCGACCTATCACCTCTCCCCCTCCGGCGACGATGAGCGCGGCGACGGTTCCGAGGCGAAGCCGTGGCGGAGTCCCGGCAAGGTCAATATCGCGCTCAAACCGGGCGACCTCGCGCTCTTCAAGCCGGGCGAATACGAGGGCTCAATCCGGCCGCTCCGCTCGGGGGCCGAAAACATGGTGACGACCTACCGCTCGGAGACCCCCGGCGCGGCAAAGATCATCGGCCTCGAAGACGCCGCAATCCAGATCCGGGGCAAAAAGTACATCGCCGTCGACGGCTTCGAGATCGCCGTCAAACGCGGCGTCCACTGGGCGAAAATCGACCAGTCCGAGTATATCCGGGTGACCAATGTGGCCTGTCGCAACGCGCAGAACGTCTGGGCCCCCTTTCTGGTCACCGCGACCAAGTTCAGCCGGTTTGAGAATCTCCTGCTCGACACCAATTTCCGCGATCCGGTGACGGTCAAGCCCAACTTCAACGACGGCGACGGCTTCACCCTCGACAACATGATGGACAACCGCGACTGCCACTTCAACGTCTATGACCGCATCCGCACCACCCGCGCCGGGCACACCCCCTTCATGCTGTGGGAGGATTGCTCGGACAACGTGATCCGCAATTGCATCTTCGACACCCGCTGGGGGCGCAACTTCGAGTTCTTCAACGCCCGGCGGAACCTGATCGAGAACAACGTCATCACCAATTCGCTCTTCGGCGCCGGCAACGCCGATTCGTCGGCCAAGCTCTTTGTCCACGATTCGATTTTCCGCCGCAACGTGATTTTCCGCAACTCCGGCAATCCGCTGGCGGCGTCGAGCTACAAGTATCAGCAGATGGCCCCCTTCAGCATCCGCCGCAGCCGGGTTTATTTCAACACCTGGAGCGGCAACTCGGGCAGCGCCTGGAGCTTCGCCGAACTCTCCGGGCCGGACAAGATCGTCCGCGACAACGTCTTCAAAAACAATATCTGGAGCGACAACAACCCCGACGGCAGCCCGATCGCGATCGAGCTCAACGAGCAGATCATTCCCGCCGAGAATCCCTTCCGCGCCAACATCATCCACGGCCGCGCCAGCGGTGACAAGGTGATCGGCTACGGCTATCCCCGTAAATACTTCACGCTTGACGAAGCGGCCAAGGCGCTGCCCGAGCTCTTCCGCGGCAACTTCGACGTCGCTCCCGGTTTCGTCGACCTCGCGACCGACAACTTCCGGCTGCGGCCGGGAAGCCCCGCAATCGACCGCGGCGATGCGCTGGCCCGGACCGTCGAAGCCGGGGAGGGGCGGACCGTCGCGGTGACCGACGTTCGTTACTTCTACGACGGCTTCGGCATTCCCGGCGAACAAGGCGACCGGATTATGGTCGGCGCCGCCGAGGCGCGGGTAGTCAAGTGCGACCTCGACAAAAATCTCCTCACCGTCGACCGCGACCTCAAGTGGGGCAAGGGCGACGCGGTCAATCTCCCCTTTGCCGGCAGCGCCCCCGACCTCGGCGCTTATGAGAGCGGGCTCGCCGATTCGGGCCCCGCGATTCCCCGCGACCTCCAGCGCGAGGACGACCTCGAACGCGCCGAAAATACGGTGATCAGCTGCAATTTCGAGCTGGAGCATCCGGAGCGCTGGAATTACCTCTGGGCGCTCTGCCGGCTCGGCAACTCGACCGGCACGCTCGACCTTGAGAGCCCGGCGGCAGGCGGCAAAGGGTCGCTCCGCATTTTCGCCCGTGCCGAGGCGGCCGAAAAGGGCGCGCCGATGACTTGCATCATCAGCCCCTTCGGCTGGGTGATCGACCGTTTCCCGATGGTGCGTTTCTCCTATCGGATTCCGCCGGGGGTGCCGGTCGGGGTCGCGGTCAATCTGCCGGTGGTCGACGGTCAGTCGTCGCTGATCTACCTCGGCGGCTCCAGCGCGCTCGCCACCGGCAAAGCGCCCAACGCCAAGGTGATCGAGCTCATCGACGACGGCAAATGGCACCAGGCCGAGCTCGACGTCCGCAGCGTCCGCAAAATCGCACCCGATGCCCGCCGGATCATGCGTTTCCGCTTCGCGACCGACAACAACGGCAAACCCGGCGACCAGTACTGGATCGACGACTTCAAAATCGAACGGAAGTGACGGCTCCGGCTTTCAAAAAACGGCTTGACGGGTTATATTGATGCGGTGCCGCATCGGCATGCGATCGATCAGGAGAGCCGGAATTTGAAAAGACCTTTTGATATCACCGAAGTGCCGCACAAGCCGGGGATTTATGTCTTCCGCGACCGTTTCGGCCAGGTTATTTACGTCGGCAAGGCGGTCGATTTGCGGCGGCGGCTGTCGAGCTATTTTCAGGCTTCGCGGCTGGCCCGCGCCGACGCCAAGCTGCGGAGTCTGGTCAATTCGATCGACGACTGGAGCTTCCAGACCGTCCGCACCGAGGACGAGGCGCTGATCCTCGAATCGCGGCTGATCAAGGAATACGCGCCCTATTACAATATATTGATGCGCGACGACAAGCGCTATCCGCTGCTCAAAATCGACCTCTCCGAGCGTTTCCCGACCCTGAAGCTGGCCCGCTTCAAAAAGGACGACCGCGCCCGCTACTTCGGCCCTTTCCCGCAGAGCGGGGCGCTGCGCAAGACGCTCGATTTCCTGCTCGCCCACTTCGGGCTGCGGGCCTGCCGCGACTCCGAGCCCAATGAGGAGACCCGCAAACGCTGCCTCAAACGGATCGTCAAGGACTGCTGCGCCCCGTGCACCGGCGCGGTCAGCGAAGAGGAGTACCGGCAAATCGTGGAGAAAGTGATGGCGGTGCTCGACGGCGACCTCGACGAACTCCTCGCCGCGGTCAAGGACAAAATGGCCCGCGCCGCCGAAGCGCAGCGCTTCGAGGCGGCGGCGTCCTACCGCGACATCCTTCAGAACCTCGAATCGGTGTTCGGGGCGAAAAACCGGGTCTTTGAGCACCCCGAACTGCCGCGCCTGCCCGGCGGCCGGGCGGCGGCCGAGGCGCTGCGGCAGGACCTCGGGCTGCCGCATTATCCGGCCAGGATCATCTGTTTCGACAACTCCAATCTGCTGGGGACGCTGGCGGTTTCGGCGATGGTGACCTTCGCCGACGGCAAGCCCGACCGCGGGAGTTATCGCAGGTTCCGGATCAAAACCGTCGAGGGCGCGGACGACTTCGCCACCATGCACGAGGTGCTGACCCGCCACTTCGGGCGGCTGCTGCGCGAAAAGTTGCCGCTGCCCGATTTGGTGGTGATCGACGGCGGCAAGGGGCAGCTCTCGGCCGCGCTGGAGGCGTTGGTCGGGCTCAACTGTCCGCCTTTGCCGGTGATCGGTCTGGCCAAGCGCGCCGAGGAGGTGTTCCTCCCCGGTCGCTCCGAACCGGTGCTGCTCGACCGTCACGGCCTCGCGCTGCGGCTTCTCCAGTCGATCCGCGACGAGTCGCACCGCTTTGCGATTTCCTATCACCGCGAGCTGCGGCAGAAACGGATCGAGGAATCCCGGCTCGACGACATTCCCGGCATCGGTGAAAACCGCAAAAAGGCGTTGCTCAGTGAATTCGGCTCGATCCGTGAACTCAAAAAAGCAACTGCCGACCAGATCGCCGGGCGTATTCCGGGGCTGGGGCAGGTGATGGCGCAGAAGATTGTTGACGCACTCAACTAAGGAGGCAGGCGATGGTCAGACCCTGGATGGCGGCCGCCGCGGCGGCGGTGCTGGGATGGACGGCGGCGGCAGCTCAGGAAAGCAAGCAGGGCGGAGTTGCGTTCCGTTTTGACGACAACAAGAGCGCCGAACAGTGGAGCCGGATGGCCGAAGTGTTCGGGAAGTACGATTTCCCGATGTCGCTTGCGGTCAGCTTCGGAAAGCCGATCGAGCCCGCCGCGCTGGAGGTGCTGCGCCGGTTGCCGCAGCGGGGGCATGAGATCATGGATCACACCCCGTCCCACCTCGGTTTCGTGATCGAGGCCGCGGATGCCGGCAAGTACGCCGCCGAACCCGGCGTCGACCACCTCTCGAACAACCGTGTCTGCCTCAAATACCGGGTCCGCAAGGACGCATCCGGCGGCCGCTTCACCGCCGACGTCGAAGGCAATTTGATCCGGCCGTCGGATCCCGAAGCCGTCAAAAAACTCAAGCAGGAGTGGACGGTCTACCTTCCCGCCCTCGACCGCGCGCTGCTGGCCCGGCCGGAGCCCGAAGCCGGGGTGTTCCGGCTCACCACCATCTGGGGCGAGCCGGTTCCCGAACTGGCCGGGCGCAAGGGAATGGAATTCGTGATTCTCAACAATTGGCGGGGCGATCGCGCCGGGGTGACGCTCGACCCTGCCGCGCTGGCTTTGCTGCTGCGCGTCAGCCGGGAGGCGGCCGGACACGCCGGACTGCCGTCGCCGACCACCTGGATTCAACCCGGCAGCCTTGAACCGATGCTGCGGGCCGAGGACATCGGTCCGGCGTTGCGCGCGGCGGGATTGACCAGCGCCGCCACCTATCCCGGCTCGGCGCTCAAGACCTACTGCGAGCCGCAGCCCGAACGCTGCCGCTACGCGATGCAGTGGGGCGAGTTCCGGCTGGAGGACGACACTCCGCTTGAGGTGATCAAAAAGAAAATCGCCGACGGCGTCGCCAAGCACTATGTATTGACCGGCGCGGGGCACATGTGGGTGGACAAGGTGACCGGTGGCTTCGAGGGGTATCTTGCCCGTCACGACGCTCTCCTCAAGTGGTGCCGCGACGCCGGAATTCCGGTCCGGACCCAGCGCGACTGGGCGGAGCGGCTTTACGGCGCCGCCGCCGACCCGGCGGAAAACATCTTCCCGCCCTTCAGCGTCGACCGCGACCGCGACGGCACGCCGGACGGCTTCATCCTCGGCGAGACCGCCGTCGTGACCCCTGCCGGACTGACCATTCCGGGAAAGGGGCCGTTTTTCCGGATCGACGGTCTGGGCGGCGTCGAAAAGGGCAAAAACGTGCTCAAATATCAGCAGGTCAAAGGCGAATTGCGGACGGTGATCCGTTTCTTCCGCAAAGGCGGCGTCTTTGGCGAGCCGGTCGAGTTCACCGGCAACCAAATCGAATTCAACGTCCCGGCGGAGGCCGCCGCCTTGAATATCGAGTGTTTCAGCGAGGGTGCATCCGGCGCGGCGGTCGGCGGCGCGGAACTGCGGTCGGCCGGGCGCTGAAACGCAAAAATTTACGGATTATTGTATCCGCATTCAAAAAAAGCTCCTTTTTATTTGCTGTAAAGATTTACCTTGTAACAAAATAAATCGAAAAAGCAAGGCGTTTCCCCGGATAGTTGAAAGAAGCCCGATCAAGCTCGATCCAACCTAAGGAGAAAAAAATGGAACGTCGCAAACAACTTGGTCTCGGTATTGCCGCATTGATGCTCGGCATCGCCCCCGTCCTGATGGCCGAACCCGCCGGTAACGCTCCGGCCCAGCCCCCGCCGCCCCCGCCCGCCGCGGTTCAGGACGAAGTCCGGCCGCAGTGCCCGATGATGCCGCAAGGCCCGCAGGACGGACAGGGCGGGCGCGCGATGATGGGCCGGATGGGCCAGATGGGGCCGATGGGCCGGATGATGATGATGCAGCGTTTCGGGGCCGGCATGCCGCAGCCCGGGAAAGAGAATTGCCCGATGATGGGCGCGATGCGGATGCCGTCCGGCGACCGCAAGGACGGTCGCGATGAAGGTCGCGGTTCGCATCGCCGGGAAATGGGCCTGACGCCGAAAGCCCCGATGAGCGAAGACGACATCGCCAGATTCGCCGACCTCAACGCCAAGCTCCGCAACGCGGTCATCGACTTCCGCGCCGCCGGCAACGACCAGACCCGCGCCGCGGTCAAAACCGCGCTCGACAATCTGGTCGCCGCCAACCAGGCCTTTGAAATCGACCGCTGCGAAAAAGCGCTGGCCCGCGCCAAGGCCAAAGTCCAGGAAAAAGACGAAATCGTCAGCCGCGCCCTCAATCGCCTCACCGCCCAGCCCAAGTGCGACGATGACGACGCTCCCAAAGCCGGCCCCGCCAAGTGTCCCAAAGGCGATAAGGAATAATTGCCTTTTTCCGCCGCCGGATTCGTCTCCGGCGGCGGTTCTCCCGGCCCGGTGTCCGCACCGGATTCCGTGAGTTCCGGCTGAACGCCGGAGGGCTTCACTCACGGGATTCGGTGCCGACGCCAGGCCGGTCGAATGGCAAAAGAAACGCCGGTCTTTCCTTGTCGGAAGGCCGGCGTTGTTTTTCGGGCGGAATCAGTTGATCGATTCAAAGATGTATTGCGGTTTGGTTTCGCCCTCCGCCCTGGCCGCGCGCTCGGCCCCGGTGATCCCGGTCAGCAGCAGCGCCGAGGTCATGCCGCAGCGGTTGGCGCCGCGGACGTCGGACTGGAGCGAATCTCCCGCCATCAGGATTTTGCGGTAATTCTGCGGCTCCGGCAAGCCGAAGCGCTGATGCAGCAGGTGGACGCTGTAATCGTACAGCGGACGGTAGGGTTTGCCGAGGTAGGTCGGGGTGACTTCGACTCCCATTTCGCCGAGCATCGACGCGATGAAACGCGCCTGTCCCCCCGCGCCGATGCCGAAGTCGCCGGTGCGCGGACTCGGCCAGTAACTGTCCGGATTGGGCACCAGGTAGGGGCGGTCGGGGTGGCGGCGGAAGTAGTTGATCACCGCTTGCATGTGGTCGTGCCAGTCGTAATAGTCTTCGCCGTTGATCACTCCGAAACACTCGTCGATCTTCGCCGGTTCGCGGCAGACCCGGAGGCCGGCGCGTTCGGCGAAACAGGGCACGCCGAGCCGGCCGAGGACGAAAAAGGTCTTGCCGGTATAGCCGTTGACTTCGGCGACCTCTTTCAGCGCCGCGCCGCAGGAGACGATTTCGTCCGCCGACACCGGCAGCCCGCCGCGCCGCAGGAGTTCGCTTTTTTCCTCCGGCGAATGGTTGCCGTCGTTGGTCAAAATAAGGTGCGGATAGCCGCTCAATTTGAGTTCCGCCAGCAGCTCCGCCGCACCGGGCAGCGCCCGGCTGCCGGTACAGATGGTGCCGTCGACGTCGAGCAGCACAGCTTGGTAGGAATCACGGTTGGCCCGGAAAAAGTCAATGAATTTCATATCGCAATGGTACTGTCCGCCGGAAACAGCGAGTTGTATTGGTTTTTGAGAATGAGATACTGCTCAAGCGCGTGAAACGTCGCGCTGTCGATGCCGATCTGATTGGCGAATTCAAGCCCGAAGGTGCGTTCCTTGCGCCGGAAAAGGCCGTCGACCATCATCACTTCGAGCTGATTCGCCAGCAGCGAGAGCTTCTGCTCGGCACTGCATTTTTCGCGGATCAGCGCGGCGAATTCGCCGAGCTCGTGGCCGGTGTAAAAAGCCACTCCGGAACGCAGCGCTTCCGGTGGGGCGAGCTGCCGCACCATCTGTTCCTGCGAAGCCGGAAGCTCCCCGCCGGCATCGGCGGCGAACATCAGCCCGGCGACGAACAGCGTCGCCCACAAAACGGAGCCGTCGGCCGCCGCCGCCGCTTCCGACGGAGTTCCGGCCGAAACCGCCGCCAGGAGCTTGGCCGCGCCGTCGTCGTCGAGCAGGCTCCAGCGCCAGGTCCAGCGCCCGGCGTCGTGCTCGATCACCGCCGCTTTGCGGTCGCTCGAAACGATCCGCAGCCGGTCGAGGCCGACGCTTTGAGCCTGATATTCAAAAGCGCCGAGTTTGCGCTCGACCACAAACAGCGTTTGTCCGCACAGGAGCAGCATGCCGTCGCCCGACTCGTCGCGGCTGGTCCGGTCAAGCCTGACCGCCAGCTCCGGGGTGCCGCTGACCAGCCGCAGAATACCCGGAGAAATAAATCGTATATCCATTTGCAACCCTCCCGCTCCTGATCATTGAGTCGATTTCAAAAATCCTTTCGGACGCTCGAAACGTTTGTTTCTCCGACTCGCGGGGAGCGATTGCGGGCAATGCCGCCAAGGGTATTGCCTTCAAGCTGCCCGGCCATGCGAAAAAACATCCGGTTTCGAATCGCACCGAAATTACTTTTGAAATCGGCTCCATTTTTCATAAAATACCCCTCTGTCCGCGATAATGCAATCATTTCCGGTTGATTTTTCGGATTTCGATGATAGGTTTTAACAAACGTCAACAGGATTAATCATCAACCAGGGAGACTTGCGACATGAAGAAACGTTTCTTTACGCTGCCGGACGGGCGCGAAGCTTCGCTTTTCACGTTGAAAAACGCGCAAGGCATGACCGCCGAGATTTCCGACTTCGGCGGTCTGGTCTACCGTCTGCGGCTGCCGGATCGTGACGGCGTTCAGCGCGACGTGGTGCTCGGCTATGCCGATCCCGCGCAATATCTGGTCAACGTTCCCCACTTCGGAGCGATCGTCGGCCGCGTCGCCAACCGGATTTCCAATTCGCGTTTCTTCCTTGACGGGGTCGAATATAATTTGATTCCCAATAACGGTCTCAATTCGCTCCACGGCGGCGACGGCTTCCACAAACGGCTGTGGCAGGTTGCGGGGGCCGGCGCGGATTATCTTCAATTGAGTCTGCTGAGTCCCGACGGCGACGCCGGCTATCCCGGCGAGCTCCGGATCGAAGTCACCTACCGGTTGACCGCCAACAACGCCCTCGCGATCGAAATGCGCGCGGTCACCAATTCGCCGACGGTGGTCAATTTGACCCAGCACAGCTATTTCAATCTGAGCGGCGAGGATTCCGGTTCGCTGCTCGACCAGGAGATCGCGGTCTATTCCCATTGCCGCCAGGAGGTCGACAGCCACCTGATCCCGACCGGCCGGACGCTGGCGACCGACGGCACCCGCTACGACCTCTGCAAATTCCGGCCCTTTGCCGAATTGTTCAAGAAATTCCCGCACGGACTCGACGACAACTACATCATCGGCTCCGCCGACGGGGTGGTCCGTCCGGTGGCCGCGGCTTATTCGCAGCGTACCGGCATCCGGCTCGACGTCGAAGCTTCCGACTGCGCGATCCAGCTCTACACCGGCGGCGGGCTCAACGGCAGCGACCTCGGCAAAAGCGGCAAACCGTACGGTCCCTTGTCCGGTTTCTGCCTGGAGCCGCAGGGCTGGATCGACGCGGTCAACCGTTCCGCTTTCCCGAGCATCCGGCTGGATCCCGGCGAAGCCTATTTCCGCAAAATCGAATATCGCTTTTCCATCAAATAATTGAGGTTTTCGTTATGTTGAACAAAGTCAGTCTCAAGTTTCTCGCTGAATTGATGAACAGCTCGAGTCCCTCGGGCTATGAGATGGAGGCCGCCGCGATCTTCCGCAAGGAGCTCTCCGGCTTCTGCGCCGAAGTCCGCACCGACGTCCTCGGCAACACCATCGGCGTGCTCAATCCCGGTGCCCCGATGCGGGTGATGCTGGCCGGGCATTACGATGAAATCGGCTTCCAGATCGTCTATATCTCCGAAGAAGGCTTGCTCTATTTCCGTCCCAACGGCGGCATCGACAAGCTCAATGTCCCCGCCTCCGAAGTTGAAATCCTGACCGAAAAAGGCCGGGTGCACGGGGTGATCGGCAAAAAGCCGATCCACTTGCTCAAACCCGCCGAACGCGATGCCGCGCCGGACCTCAACGACCTCTGGATCGACATCGGCGCCTCCTCCCGCGAAGAGGCCGAAAAGCTGGTCGCGGTCGGCGACCCGGTGGCGATGTGCTCCAACTTCCGGATGCTCAACGAAAACCGTTTCGTGTCCAAGGGCATGGACGACAAGGTCGGCGCTTTTGTGGTGGCCGAAGTGCTGCGCGCGCTTGCCAAACGCAAGCTCAACGTTTCGGTTTACGGGGTCGGCACGGTGCAGGAGGAAGTGGGGCTCCGCGGCGCGACCGCGAGCGCTTTCGGGATCGATCCCCAGGTCGGTTTCGCGTTTGACGTCGGCTTCGCCACCGACATTCCGGACATTCCCAAAAAGCTGCTCGGCGACATCCGGCTCGGCAAGGGCCCGGAACTCAGCAAGAGCTGCGACAACAACATCGTTCTCGGCCACAAACTCCGGGCGATCGCCAAAAAGCACAAGATCGACTATCAGGAAACCGTCGCCCACCGCGCTTCCGGCGGTACCGACACCTGCGCGATGCAGTTGACCCGGTCCGGGGTGGCGACCGCGCTGGTCAGCATTCCCAACCGTTACATGCATTCGCCGGTCGAGATCTGCGACTTGCGCGACGTCGAGGGGGCGATCAAGCTGGTCGCCGAGACGATCGCTTCGCTCAAGGGCAACGAGACCTTCATCCCCGGCATCGACTGAGAGAGGTTGCGGCCATGAAACTTCCGATCCGGTTCACCGGCGCGGCGCTGTCGGCTCTGCTGATTGCGGGCTGCGTTTCGTCCGCCCCGCCGCCACCGGAGCCGGAAGCGCCGCCCAAGGACGTCTACCAGTCGCTCGCCATGCTCGGCGAAACGATGACCTTCCTCAAGGCGAACTATGCCGATTCCGAGCGGGTTACCTATGAGTTGCTGCTGGAGGGGGCGCTGCGGGGGATGCTCCAGGAGCTCGACCCCTACAGCACCTACGATCCGCCGCGCGAATGGCAGGACAAAAAGAGCCAGCTGGACGGCGAAAAAGTCGGCGTCGGCATCACCGTGATCAAAAACGAGCGCGAGCCGCTGGTGGTGATCGGCGTGGTCAAGGACTCCCCTGCCGCCCAGGCCGGACTCCGGCCCGGCGACCGGGTGATGGAGCTCAACGGCCGCGCGACGCCGTCGATGAGCTTCGAACACTGCCGCGAAGAGGTGGTCGGCCCGATCGATTCGGAGCTGACCTTGAAGGTGATCCGCGAGGGCGAGAACAACAAGCTTGAATTCAAGCTCCCCCGCCGCAAACTGGTGGTCGAGCCGGTGCCGCTTGCGCAAGCGCGGATGTTCGAGGGCGGCATCGGGTATGTCAAAATCGACAGCTTCAACCGCCTGACCGCCTCCTTGTTCGACCAGGCGCTGGCGAAACTCCGCAAGGAGGGCGAACTCAAGGGCCTGGTGATCGATTTGCGGAACAATCCCGGCGGCATGGTCGATGCCGCGGTCGAACTCGTTTCCCGGCTGCTGGCGCGCGACCAGACCGTCTTCTGGGCCGCCGCCCGCAACAACGGCCAGCGTTATCGCGCCCAGGCCGCGGGGGTGAGCAAGCCCGACTTGACCTTGCCGGTGGCGGTGCTGATCAACCGTTACAGCGCGAGCGCGGCGGAAATCGTCGCCGGGGCGCTGCAGGACCACAAACGCGCGACGGTGATCGGCGACCGCAGTTTCGGCAAGGGCTCGATCCAGCGTTCATGGCCGCTCTCCAACGGCGGCGCGATCCGCTTCACGGTGGCCTACTATCAGACCCCGGAGGGCCGGATGATCGACCATCAGGGGGTTTCGCCCGATCTGGCGCTGCCGGTTTCGGAGCGCGAATCGCTCAATCCGCCGCCGCCGGACCAGGACGTCCAGCTTCAGAAGGCGCTGGAGTTATTGCGAAAAAACGACAAAAAAGAAGTCGAACCGGAAAAAAAGGAAAATTTTTCTTCGTCAAAACCGTCTTAATTCATAGACCGCGCACCGCCGCAAGATATGCCGGCGGATGATATTTCTTTGAGCATAGGAGAGACGATTGATGGCCCGCAGAAAATACGACGACTCGATTCCTTTTTGGCGAAAACGCATCTTTCAGCTGGTGGTGGTATTGCTTGCGGTGATCGGCTATGGAACCTACCGGCTGATTTGGACGGGGCCGCCGTCGGATGCGGCGCTGCAGAAGGCGGCGACGACTTTCCTCGAAGCGGGCGACCGCGGCGAATTCGAGGCCTGCCGCAAAATGACCGCGATTCCGGAAGAGCGCCTGGCGATGTACCGCGAAAACCGCAAATCGCTCGGCGAGCTCAAATCCCGCGATTTGCGCCGTCAGGATCCGCTGCGCTTCAATACCAAAACCGGCTTCATCTACTTCTACAGCAGCAAATTTGAGAATGCCAACATCCGTGAAGTGATCGCGGTGCTCGGCGAACCCGAAAAACCGCTTGATATTTTCTCGGTGCGTTACGAGTACGAACGGCTGCCGCGGCCGGAGTCTTCGCAGCATTACAACGGCATCGACGGCGCTTTCGTCCGCCAGCAGGCGGCCCGCGCGGCCCAGGCGTACGACCGCGGCGAGTGGAAGTATTTCGAAGCGATCGCTCGCCGCGACACCGGTCACGAACGGCGCAACGCGGGCGCGGCGCTGAAGGCGTTTCAGGACAAATTCGGCAAGCCGATCAACCGCACCTCGGCGCTGGAAATGCGCTATACCGAGTCGCTGCCCGGCTGCGTCAACCTCGCGATCATCCGGGTGCTGAACCAGACTTCGTACAAGGTCAAGGACGTGGTCTACCTCGCCGACGAATACGTGTATCTCGTCCTCGACCGCGCCGCCGAAAAACCGGAGTGGGCGGTCTACGCCTTCAACCCCGGCATGCCCAGAAAGATCACCAAAAAGTAATTCCGCGCCGTCCAGTCCGATCCGCCGGGGAAAATCCCGGCGGATTTTTTCTTTTTCAGCGGAGTCGATTGCAAAAGTCATTCGGGAACGATCCGAAAGAGGTTGTTTTTCCGCATGGCCGGGTAGATTGAGGGGCATACCCATGGCGGTATGTCCCGAAATCGCTCCCGGCGAGGCGGAGAAACAGACCTTTCGGGCGACCGGAAGGACTTTTGAAATTGACTCATCGTACGAGGGGGAGCTGGTTCCAGTCGGTGGTGTAATTGGGCGAAAGGTGGTCGCGCTTCATCGCCCAGGGTTTGGCGAGGCCTTCGGCGAGGTGGATCACGGTGTCGCGGCCGAACTGCCGGTTGATCGCGTCGACCGCCGCCGCCAGCCGGTCGTCGCGGTCGTTCCGCGCCGCCGGACTGAAGAGATCGAGCTGGCGGTCGACCGCGCTCTCGAGGCCGAAAAAGAGCACCCCGGCCTTTTTGTAACGGCGGCCGGGCCGGAAAATTCCGCCGAGTTTCGGCGCGACCGCCTTCAGCATCGCGGCGGTGTCGGCGGTGGGGGAGGGGAAGGCGACGGTGGTCCCGTTCCAACCCCGTTCCAGAGGAACCGGCTGGTATTCGGGGTAGTATTCAAAGTAGACGTTGATCCCCGCCGCCAGCAGCTTTTCGGCCCGCAATTTGACCGCGGCCCGGGCGGTGTAGCTCGCCACCGCTTCGGCGAGGTCGGCAAGTTCGGTCACCGGATGGCCAAAGGAACGCGAGCAGCTGATGCTTTTGGCCGCGTCCTCGGGGTCGAAGTCCTCCACCGCCGGGATGCCGCGAAGCTCCAGCGCGGTTCGCGCCAGTTGGACGCCGAACTCCCGGCGCAGCCGATTTTCGTCCGCCGCCGCCAGCTGTCCGGCGGTGCGGATGCCGAGCTTTTCGAGTTTGGGTGCGAGCCGCCGCCCGACGCCCCAGACTTCGATGACCGGGATCGACGCCAGCACCGGAGCGGGATCGTCCGGCATCACATAGACCCCTTCGGGAAGTTTTTTCCCGATATGGTTGGCGATTTTGGCCAGCGTTTTGGTCGGGGCGAAGCCGACGCCGCAGGGAATGCCGACCCATTGCAGGATGGTGGTGCGGAGCCGGCGGCCGAAGCTCTCGAAGTCGCGGTCGGATTCGGGGAGTTTGACCTGGATGAAGGCTTCGTCGATCGAATACTGCTCGATGTCGGGGGTGAAATCGTAGAGCGCCGCAATTACCCGCCGCGAAATGTCGCCGTAGAGTTCGTAGTTGCTCGATTTGAAAATCAACCCATAGCGGGAAATCAGGGGTTTCAGCTGATAAAACGGCGCCCCCATCGCGATCCCGAGCGCCTTCATCTCATTGGAGCGGGAAATGAGACAGCCGTCGTTGTTGCTGAGCACCCCGACCGGCCGTCCGATGAGCGAGAGGTCAAAAATCCGCTCGCAGGAGACATAGAAGTTGTTGCCGTCGACCAACCCGATCATCAGCTTCACCCCCGGACGAATTGATGGATCACCGCGGTGACCACGCCGAAAATCCGGAGTTCCATGCCTTCGGCGAAGCAAATCGGTTTGTATTTGCGGTTGGCCGCTTCCAGCCGGACGCCGGACTCGTCGCGGCAGAGGAATTTCACCGTGAATTCGCGGTCGACGGCGGCGATCACGATCGCGCCGTCAACGGCTTCGAGGCTGCGGTCGACCACCAGGATGTCGCCCGGCTGAATCCCGGCTCCGGTCATCGAATCCCCGGCGGCGCGGACAAAGAAGGTGGCGGCGCTTTTGCGCACCAAAAGCTCATTGAGGTCGAGCGGCGACTCGATATACTGCTCGGCGGGCGACGGAAATCCGGCCGCGACCGGCGTCGCCAGCAATGGCGGCGTACTTTCCTGCTTTTTTTTGGCGCCCATATTACGATCCTTTCGTGTCCCTTCTTACTATACAATTTCGCCGCCGCTTTGCAACGTCCACGAACGGCGAAATGACACCTCTTTTTCCGGCCCGGCGGTTGCGAAACGGGCGGCGTGATGCTACTGTTAGAAAAATCAATTTAACTTCGGGGGGAACTCAAAATGCGGCAATTCCGGCGGATGTTGATATTCTGGGTGCTGGCGGTGACCGCTTTGGCGACGGTTCGGGCGGCGGAGCCCGGGATGATGACCTCGGTCGACTTCGAGCGCCGGGGGGTAGAGCCATTGGGCGACACCGGAATCGAAGCGACGCTCAAAAAAGCGCGTCTGGTGGAGTCCCCGGTGCGGGGCGGCAAACGGGCGCTGGAAGTGACGCTGGAACGCACCGTGATCGACGGCAGGCCGGATTACCGCACCGATTTCTGGATCAAGGGGATGTCAAAGAGTTTCAAGCCCGGCGAGACCTACTGGTACGGCTTCAGCGTCCAGTTCCCGGCCGACTGGCAGCCGGATACCCAGGCGGAACTTTTCGCCCAGTGGATCGGCGGCAACGGCGGCTCGCCGCCCTTGGCGATTTATGTCCGCGGCGACGAATACCAGGTGACCAGCCGTCCCAAGGCGGGCGATACGGCCAAGGTCTGGTGGGCGGGCCCGGTGACTCCGGATCGCGGCAAATGGGTGGACTGGGTTTTTGAAATCCGCTGGTCAAGCGCCGCCGACGGCCGGGTCCGGGTCTGGAAAGACGGCAGGCAAGTGGTCGAAGCCACCGGCCCCAACATGGCCCCGGTGGACCCGGCCCCGTACTTCAAATTCGGCATCTACAAGTGGCCCTGGAAAGCTTCGGAACAAGAGACCCCGTCGAAAGTCACCCGCCGGGTCCTCTACTTCGACGAAATCCGCATCGGCAACGCCCAATCCGGCCGCGAAGCGGTCTCGCCAAGGTGAAAGAGAGTATTTTTTGAGTGGTTTCCATACAAAATGTTTCTTTGAGTTGATTACTATATTATTGTATGGATATAATATAAATAAAAGATCATATTTTTATAAAGTAAAAAATTACTTCTTAAAATATCGATCAATATCTTGTTTTAATAAAATATATACAGAGGCTAACAATGGCATTGAAGAATATAAACCGAATATATTAGAAACAAAGTGCTCCATAGAGAATTCGGCATCTTTTATTTTTTTGTTTTTCTTGTCATTTTTTGAAAGTAGACTGTTGGTTGGGAGTTGCATATTTTTATTTGAATATGTACTTATTGCCATTCCTGTTATATATCTCACATTTTTGATGCCGCTCTCGTGAGGTCTCGGGTCATACCAAAATATATGTGTTTTTGTTTCATCTAAATATTCGGAATTCAGAAATAAGAGATCATTTGTCTTTATAAAACTTCGATATGCATTAATAAGATTAGCTGAGATATATTTTGCTCGCGCAAATTCGCATTCGTCAGACATATTTCTTATAGGGTGTTCATTTTCGCTAGAAAGGTCAAGAAATGGGATATCCATAGATAGCCGTTGAACATTTAAAAAATTCAGGGCATCATAAAGCACATGCGCAGGGAACAGTGAAAGTTTATTGTCGCTCCATGGAAAAGAGAGATCATATTGATTTGATATCTCTATGTTTTCTTTTTTGAAG
>CAZRFG010000034.1:0-16898 GCA_964599205.1 uncultured Victivallaceae bacterium | reverse complement strand
GAGGTCGGCAGCCGGGTCACGAAGTGACCGGCGAACGACATCGAGCGAAGCAGGCAGACCGTCGCCCTCGGGATGCCGGGGAAAGGTTTCGCACGGAGGCACGGAGGCACGGAGGCGCGGAGGGGAAAGAGGAAAGCGCCCGTTTGCGTTTTGCTTCGGAATAGTCGCTCCGCGGCATACGCCGCTCCGCTCGGGCCGGGCTCAGCGGCGGCGGACCGTCGGCCTCGGGATAGCGAGCCGGTCGCTGGGCGCTATCTCGGCTCAGGGGGAAATAACGCACGATGTAGCTCCTGGCCACCCGCGACAACGGAGCGGTGAGCGTCAAAGCCGCAGTGCGGCCGCAAGAGCGCGGCCCTTGACCGAGTAACGACACGTCCGGCCAAACAGTAAGGAGTCAAGCCAAATGGCAACCAAAAAGAGTAAAAAATTCAAAATCCTGTGGCTGTTTTCGGCGGTGATTCTGCTGATTTTGATCCTGAGCCCGCTGGCGCTGCTGTTTTCGCCGCGCCCGAACTACCCGGTGCCGCCGCTGGAACCGGCGGACTGGAGCTTTCAGACCAGACTCCTGCTCAAGGAAATGCCGCGGATCATGAAGAGCAGACCCGGCGAGACCGCGACCATGACGCTCACGCCCGACGAAGTCAACAGCGTGCTGCGTTTCGTCGCCAACCGGGGCAATCTGGCGGCGCTGTTCAATCCCGGCGCCAAGTCCGGCGACGCGCTTGACGGCTCGCTTCAGAAAATGCGCTACGCCGACAACGAATTCGAAATCTTCTACGCCTACGACACCGGCTATCCGCTGCTTTTCGGCGGTCACATCATCGCCCGGGTCAACGGCAAAGCCGAAGTCAAACCCGGCGGCGAAGTGATCCTGCAGCCCAGCCGGGTCAAGGTCGGAGCTTTCCCGGTCGCCAACGAAACCGCGGTCAAATACGCCCGCGACGGCCTCAAAAAAGCCGAGCGGAGCTCGGGCTGGGAGGACTTCAAGGCGATCATTGACAGTATGAGGATCGACGAAAAGGGCAATCTGGTCATCGTCTACCGCCCGTACGAACTCCATCGGCGGATATTCAAGAATCTTCAGACGAAATTGTAAAGACCTGCTCCTGAATAAGAAAAAAACGTTTTTTTTCACATCCCGGATTGAAAAAACAACGGGATGCGGTATTTTAACGATTCTTTGAAAAAACCGAATCCATGGTGACAACATCAACTCAAAAGGAGCCCCGGCTGCATGGAAAATCAGGTAACCAATATGGAGAAAGCAGTCGAGATGGTCGAGAAAACGACCGGATCCGGTTTTGAATTGCCCTACAATACGCAAGTGATGCTGTGGGTCGGAATGGCAATCTATATGCTGGGCATGCTGCTGATCGGCTACCTCGCCGCGGGCAAAGTCAAAGGGATGGGCGACTTCCTGGTCGCCGGACGCCGGTTGCCGCTCTGGATGGCGACCGCCACGCTGCTGGCGACCTGGTTCGGCGCGGGTTCGAGCATGGGGGTGGCGGCGACCGTCTACTCCGACGGCATCGGCGGTGTGCTGGCCGACCCTTTCGGTGCCTCGATCAGTTTGATTCTCGCCGGGATTTTCATCGTCGGTCTGCTGCGCCGGATGAAGTGCCTTACCGTCACCGACGTGATCGAACACCGCTACGGCAAATGGGCCGGGATTTACGCCTCGGGCTGGATGATCCCGGTTTACATCGGCTGGCTCGGTGCGCAGGTGCTCGGGATGGGGACAATTTTTCACGTGCTGACCGGCATGAGCGTCGGACTCGGCACTTTTATCGGCGCACTGGTGGTGCTGATCTACACCGTCTCCGGCGGAATGTGGGCGGTGACGCTGACCGACGTGGTTCAGGTCGGACTGATCATCATCGGCCTCTTCATCATCATCCCCGGCGCGGTCCACGAAGCGGGCGGCTGGCATGACATTTTCGCCAACGTGCCCGCTGAACAGCTGTCGATGGCCAAACCGGCCGACCAGAGCTGGGTCTATTACCTCGGCACCTGGATCATCATGGGGCTCGGTTGCATGGTCGGGCAGGACCTGGTGCAGCGCTCGCTTTCCAGCCGAAACGAGAAGATTGCGATCTCCAGCGCGGTGATCTCCGGCTTTTTCTATATGGCGATCGCGATCATCCCGATCACCATCGGTTTCGCCGCTCGGATCGTGCTGGCGAAGTACAATATCACCGCCGAAACGATGGGCGATGACCTCGAAAACCAGGTGTTGCCGCGGATGGCGGTGATTATCCTCGGCAAGATGTCGCCGATCGTGCTGATCGTGTTCCTGAGCGCGCTGGTTTCGGCGATCATGAGCTCGGCGGACAGCTCGCTCCTGGCCGCTTCCTCGCTCTTTACCAACAACGTGGTCCGCCCGATGCGGCCGCGGATGTCCGATCGCTCGCTGCTGCTGACCACCCGGATCGCGACGGTGGCTTTTACCCTCCTGGCCACCTTCCTCGCGTTGAATGTCAAGAGCATTTACGGCTTGATGATCAACAGCTGGGCGTCGCAGCTGGTGGTGATCTTTATCCCGGTGGTGACCGCTCTCTATTTCCCGAAAGCATCCAAAAACTGCGCCTGGGCGACGATGGCCACCGCGACCGCGGTCTGGCTGACCTACGTTTTTGTCGGCGCGGCCGGAATTGAAGTCGCCGATGTCGGCGAGGACGGCTTCCTCGCGACCTTGCTCCAGAGCGATGAATTCGCCGAGGATCTGACCTGCGGCGCGGTCTACGGCTTCATCGCCGGGTTGATCTCTTTCGGCTGTACTTATCTCGGTGAGCGACTGGTGCACTGGCGCTTCGACACTCCCGAGGAGGCGGCGGAGTGACCTCGGTTGTCGCCTTATCTGCCGGACTGGAGGCGGCGGCGCAGGCCGCCGCCGACGTCTTGCGCCGTCCCGGCGCGGTCGTCCTGGTGCCGACCGAAACCGTCTACGGTCTGGTCTGCCGGGCCGACGACGAAGCCGGCCGCCGCCGGATCTATGAGCTCAAGGATCGCGATTACTCGAAACCCCTGGCGCTCTTCGCCGCCGACTGGCGGAGTCTCGCTCCGCTGGCGGTGCTCGAGGGGCTCCCGTCGCGCCTGGCCGGACGCTACTGTCCGGGGCCGATCACGGTGATCGCCCCCGGCCGCGCCGGCGGCACCGTCGGCTTCCGGGTGCCGGATCACCCGTTCATCGCCAGGCTTCTGGCAGTGATCGACTTCCCGCTGGCTTCGACCAGCGCCAATCGGTCCGGCCGGCCCAATGTGCGGTCGGTGGCGGCGGCGCTCTGCGAGCTTGACGGCGAACCCGATCTGGCGATCGACGGCGGCGAAATTTCCGGCGAGGCGCTGGCTTCGACGGTGGTCGACGCGACCGGCGAAACGCCGCGGATCATCCGCCAGGGCGCGCTCCGGATCGAGGATTTTTGACCCCGGCGTTCCGCTCGGAATCCGGGGAATGGCAAAAAAATCGAAAATTCCGCTTGCAAATCGATGCGGGCGGGGTTATTTTATAGAACATGCAAAATAGCGCGGTCCGTCATATCGCATTTCCACCGCTCGTGACCGGACCTGCGCGGGACAAGAAAAAAGCTTAGTGTTGTTCAAATCATCCGTTTTAGAACGGGGGGTTTGATGACGCTGGGTTTTTGTTTGTCTGAGAAATAGCCAACTCAAGAGGACATTGAAACATGAAAGTCAGAGCATCGGTCAAGCGCAGATGTGAATTCTGCCAGATCATCAAGCGCAACGGCATCGTACGGGTCATCTGCTCCCGCAATGCCCGGCACAAGCAGAGACAGGGTTAATCCGTAACATTCGCAAACAAGGAATCAGAATATGCCTCGAATCATTGGTGTGGACATCCCGGGCAACAAGCGGATCGAATTCTCGCTCCGCTACATCTACGGCGTCGGCCCGGTCAAGGCGCTCGAAATCATCGAGAAGCTCAAAATCGACCGCAACATCCGGGCCAAGGATCTGACCAGCGCCCAGATCGGTGCGATCAACAGCCTGCTGCAGAATGAAATGATGGTCGAGGGCGACCTCCGCCGGGTTGTCGCGGCGGATATCCGTCGTCTCCAGCAGATCAACTGCTATCGCGGTCAGCGTCACCGCCGGAGTCTCCCGGTCCGCGGCCAGCGCACCAAGACCAATGCCCGTACCCGCAAGGGCAAGAAGATCACGATCGGCGCGATCCGTGACAAAACCCAGCGCCGTCTCGCGGCCAAGGCCTGATCGGTTTGACCGCATCAGTCCGGTGAGGAGCGCGGCGTAAAGCGCTCCGGAGTATGGACATTAATTTAGGAAAAAACGAATTATGGCTGAAGATCAGGTAATCAATAGCGAAGCGGCCGCGCCGGCGGAAGCGGCTGCCGCCGCCCCCAAGGAAGTGGTCAAGCGCGGCAAGAGCGGGCGTTATGTGCCGTCCGGCATCGCCTACGTGCTGGCCACCTTCAACAACACCAAAGTGACTTTCACCGACCTCCACGGCAACGTCCTCTGCTGGTCGACCGGCGGCAAGAACGGCTTCAAGGGCTCGCGCAAGAGCACCGCCTACGCCGCCCAGGTGATCGCCGGCGACGCCGCCAAAAAGGCGCAGCTCCTCGGCATGAAAGAAGTCGAAGTCCGGATCAAGGGCCCCGGCGCGGGCCGTGAATCCGCCGTTCGCGGTATCGTCGCGGTCGGCATGGAAGTCAATTCGATCAAGGATATCACTCCGGTCCCGCACAACGGTTGTCGTCCTCCGAAGCGTCGTCGCGTCTAATCCCCTTCGGGATAGAGCGATAAGGCCCGGATGCTTGGCGTCCGGTATATGAGAAAGAAGTGCTGCAAAGCATAAATAAGTTTGGAGGATGAATATGACTGCTGCAATCGGTTTTCCGATGCCAAAGGCTTTGGCGATTGAAGAAAGTACCGTGACTGCGAATTACGCGAAGTTCATCGCCGCTCCCTTCCAGAGCGGATTCGGACACACGCTGGGCAATTCGCTGCGCCGGGTGCTGCTTTCCTCCCTGGAGGGCGCGGCTATCGCGGCGGTGCGCATCGACGGAGCCAGTCATGAGTTTGACGAACTCGAGAACGTGGTCGAGGACGTCACTGAAATCGTGCTCAACCTCAAGTCGGTTCGTCTCAATTTGCACAGCGACAGCGCCAAAACGCTGGAAATCCGCAAGGACAAAGCCGGTCCGGTGACTGCGGCCGACATCATCTGCGACGGCACGGTTGAAGTGCTCAACCCCGACCAGATCATCTGCACGCTGGACAAATCGCTGCCGTTCCGCGCCGAAATCGACGTGATCCGCGGCAAGGGCTATCTCCCCGCTGAAAAGAGCACCGTGCCCCGCGCGATCGGGACGATTCCGGTGGACTGTCTGTTCAGCCCGGTGACCCGCGTCAACTACCAGGTCGGCGCGGCCCGCGTCGGCGAAGAGACCGAAATGGACTCGCTGGTGCTGGAAATCTGGACCGACGGCCGGATTTCGCCGCAGAATGCGCTGGAGTCGGCGGCTTTGATCCTGCGCGATCACCTGCAGCCGTTCCTCGGCGGCCAGGTCGCCGAAAAGGACGTGATGTCGCTGATGACCGAAGAGGAACTGAAGCTCTTCAAGCAGTTGTCCCAGGACGTCGACGTGCTCGACCTCTCGGTCCGGGCGATGAACTGCCTCAACAGCGCGGACATCCGCCTGATCGGCGAGCTCTGCACCAAGACGGAACAGCGGATGCTGAAATACCGCAATTTCGGCAAAAAGTCGCTGGATGAAATCAAAGAGAAAATCGAGAAACTCGGCCTCACGCTGGGGATGACTTTCAGCGAGCCGATCATGACTGCGCTGGAAGCCGAATCCGCTCAGGCGCGTTCCGAGAATGAGGAGACCAAATAATGCGTCATCGTGTTGATACCTTTAAGATCGGGCGCTCCGGCGCTCACCGCCGCAGCATGCTGGCCAACATGGTCAGCTCCCTTTTCCTGCATGGTCAGATCCAGACCACGCTGGTCAAGGCCAAAGTTGCCTCGAGCGTCGCCGAAAAGCTGATCACCATCGGCAAAAAAGGCGATCTGCATCGCCGCCGCCTCGCCGTCGCCCGTCTGCGCGACAAAGGCGCGGTGAAAATCCTGTTCGACGAAATCGCTCCCCGCTACGCCGGCCGCAACGGCGGCTACACCCGGATCTACAAGCTCGGCAAGCGTCAGGGCGACGCCGCCGAAATGTGCATCCTCCAGCTGGTCGAAGGCGCTGAAGTCGCCGCCGCTCCCGCTGCCGAAGAAGCCAAGGCCTGAGTCAGGCCCAGGCTCGACTGAAAACGGCGTCCGTGTCAAACGGACGCCGTTTTTCTTTTGGTTTTTTTGGGGGGACAAACGCTGGCGCGCACGCGAGGGGGATGGGGACATAACCCCGGGACGAGTTGGAAGAGTTGGAAGGGGGACGATACAAGATCAATGGGCGCAGGGCTTGCCCGGCGCGCAGTCCGATACGCGTCGAGCAAGCTCTGCGCCCATCATCCGCGGCCGACGCTCAACGCGCAAGCGTATCAACTTTGCGGCATTTTACCGTTGCGGGACGCCGGGGAGCTGGAGGTCGGGGCAGAAGTAGAGGCTGCGGGCGGCCGAGTTGGGGTGGTCGAGCCGGTACATGCACTCGGTGAAGAGCGCTTTGCCGGCTTCACGCCAGTCGATGCCGATATTGGGGACCGGAGCGTAGCTCTGGACGTAGCGGCATTTGCCGTCGAAGCTCAGGATGGTGAAATCGGTGGCGAGGTTCCGGCAGTGCTTGTTGCGATAGTGGATCAGCGCGGCTTCGCTCATGGTGCCGTTGGCGAAGAGATATCCGGCGGCCGGATCGTCGAAAAATTCGGACGGCACCAAATTCCCGTCGACGATGATTCCTTCGCAATGACCGCCGGCGCGCTCGAATTCGTCTTTGAATGCGGTGAAGCGATGGCGCGGCGAGCCGAAGTTGAGGTAGAAGAATTTCACTTTGGCGATTTTTCGCGCAACGAAATACTCGCTTGCGATCGCCGCCGCGTCAAAGGGGTCGAGGTCGACCGTCGAAACCTGGCGGTTGCCGGGCAGCGACATGGTCAAGCCCACCGCCGGCAGCGTCGCCGGCAGTTTGAGCGGCGCCCAGTCGTAGGACCCGAGGAAGATGATCGCATCGCTGCCGGCGACCTCGTCGTCGGTGATTTCGATCGACTGGCGCTGGAAGTAGTGCCGGAAGTGCATTTCCAGCCGGCAGTTGTTTTCCGACGCCATCTCCTGGAGCCCGAGCAGCGAATGGGCGCTGTAGGTCTCCTGGTAGGAAATGTCGTTGGGGCAGGAGCCGAAAACCGCGATCCGGCGGTTGGGCGAATTCAAATTGCCGTTGCCGTTGGCGGCAACATAGACGCCATCGCTCCGCCGGACTTCGAGCAGGCCGAGCTTTTCCAGCTCGAGCACACTGTTGCGCGCGGTCGACAAAGTGGTATTGAATTGTTCGGCAAAGACCCGCAAGGTGGGGAGCCGGTCGCCTTCGCGATAGGCTCCGCTTGCGATCATTGCCTTGAGATGGGCGACCAGTCGCCGCCGGGAATCGATGGCCATGATAAACTCTCTTCGATTGGAGGGATCTGCGTCGCCGGATTCACCGGATATCCACACAATGTACATCCGGTGAATCGTCTTTGCAAATCACTTTGCGGTTTTTTCCCCCGCCGGCAGCGGACAGCTGACCAGATGGGTATGGCTGCCGAAATAGAGCCGGTCGCCGAGTACGTCGCCGCCGGTGCTGACCGGAACCGGCGATTTGATTTCGCGCTCGATGGCGAGGGTTTCGGGGTTGACTTTGAGAATCGCGGCCGGCGTCAGGATGTAAACTTCGTCGCCGCGCCGGACGAACATGCGCGGGCCCTGCTGCCAGATCGCACCGCCGTACTGCTTGATCGAGACGCTCTTTTCGACTTTTTTGGTCGCCGGGTCGAAGAGGAAGAGCTTGTCGAGGTCGGCAATGCCGAGGATCTTGCCCGCCGCGGTGACGGTGAGGTCGTGATAGGTTCCGACCTTCTCCGGGAACAGCGGCGCGCTCCAGACGATTTTGCGGCTCGGGAGGTCGAATTGAAAGAACAGCGCGTTGGGCGCTTTGACCTCGCCGCCGGTTCCGGCCGCGACCGAGGTGCCGCCGAAAATCCGGCCGTCGGGGAGCGCCGCGAGCGAATAGATTGAAAGATCCTTCAGCAGTCCGGCGTTGGGAATGACCTCGGTTTTGTCCTTGTCGCGTTCCCAGAGCAGCATGCCGCCGCCGGTCGAGCCGTATTCGGGGGTGCCGCCCATCAGCAAGGTTTTGCCGTCGGCGGAGATTTTGAGGACATGCGGCCGGATCACGTGCGGCGCGGCGTTGTCGGGAATGTAGCGCGGATTGCCCTTGGCCTCGATGATGAATCGCGGGATGCCGTCGAATTTGGCGTCGAGCGTCCAGTCCACCAGGTAGCCGCCGTTATAACCGCCGACGAAGAGGTGGTTCTGATAGGGGAGGACGGTATTCCACTGCAGGCAGCCGTTGCGGTCGAGCATGGCGTCCTTGGCGGGGGCGTAGACGAAGTTGCGCATCGGGAACGAGGAGCCGCCGGTGATGATTCCGGTCGAGGTCGCCGCCACCGACATCAGATGGGCGCCTTCGCTCGGATAATCGAGTTTGTATTCACTGCGTTTGCCCTCCGGCGAGACGATCCGGGCGTAGCGGTCGACCGGGTCGAAGCGCTCGATCACCCACTTCTTCCGGAAATCGTTGCTGCCGAGGAACTGCGAACCGGTTTCATAGCGCGAGGCCGGCTTGATGTCGGGACGCTTGTCGAGTTTCTTGAATTTGCCGCGATAAAATTCGTACCACGGGGCATCGGTTTTCTCGCAGGCTTTTTTCCAGCCGTCGGCGAGGTTGCGGAGGTTGTAATAGGCGAGCACCGTGCCGTACACTTTGCCGTCGTCGGCGCGGAACAGCATCGGACAGGTTCCCTCCGGGCGGTCGGCTTCGGCGAACACTTCGCTTTTTTCGCCGGTGGCCGGATTGAAGATCACGAACTGCCCTTTGGTATTGCCGACCCCGAAATAGAGGTAGCCGGCGTCGTCGGCGACCAATGTCCGGTGGTACTGCGGCCAGTTTTCCTTGCGCAGCGAACCGAAATCCTTGAACGCGCCGGTGGCCGGGTTGTAGGAGACCAGCCCGCTGTCGGGGTAGGTGATCGCGTAGATGACGCCGTCGTCGGTTTCGGTCATCGCCATCCCCATCCCGGTGTGGGTCGGTTTGACGGCGGTGAACTTGCGGCTCACCGGATCGAATTCGACAAAGCGGCTGCTGTGATGGGTGTAAAAACGGTTTTGGCTGCTTCTCAGCGACGCGAAAACGTTGTTGAAGTCGTTGGGCTCAAACGGAGTTTTGACCATTTCGCCTTTGCCGGTGGCGAGGTCAAAGACGTACATCCCGTAGGTGCCGCGATAGTCCGCGAAGTGGACCAGCCAGAGGTCTTCGCCGTTGGCGCCGACCGCGGCCACCGCCCCGCGGGTGCTGCTGGCGGGCACGCAGACGCCGTGGTCTAGGAAGCCGTCGGCCAGCGGCATGGTGGATGCTGCCACGCTCAGCGCAAACGCGCAGAAGAGACCGGACAAAATTATTTTGGTCATATCAGTTCCCGGCGTTGATATGGTTTTTCTGATGGACGAGGTCGACCTGATGGTTTTTCACCACCATCCGGTTCTGAGCGCCGACGTGGCCGTCGGTGTAGAGGAAGGACACCGTGTTGCCGTCGCCGCGATGCAGCACATTGGGGCGGCAGGCGAGGTTGTCGATGGCGCTGGCGGCACGGAGGTGGTTGTTGAGGTTGATGCCGGCGCTGTAGTCGCCGTTGGCATTGTTATACCCGGTGGAGTAGACGCTGCCGGTGGTATTCTGGACGGCGCCGTCCACGATCAGGATGCCGACCGAGGGATAGAGGATTTCTTTGAGCTTGACAAAGGTGCTCCCGTTCTGGCGGTAGGAGTCCTGCTGGCCGAACCCGGCGCCGGCGTAACCGAGCGAATACATCCGCAGAAAGGTGTAGTTGACCTGGTCTTTGAAGCCCTTGGACATCTGGTAGGTCTGGGCGATCGGGGCGGCGGTGGGACAATTGAAGGGGTTGGCGGTTTTGGTATTGACCAGCGCGCTCAGGGGGTCGCCGTTGTAGTACATCTTGGCCAGCACCATCGGCCAGCGGCCGGAGGAACCCATGGTGCTGAACCACGAGGCCATATTGGAGGGCGGGAGCATGTCTTCATTGGAGTCGGCATACATCTGGTGCATCAGGCCCACGGTCTTGAGGTTGTTGGTGCACTGCGCGGTGCGGGCGGTTTCGCGCGCTTTGTTGAGCGCCGGCAGCAGCATGGCGGCCAGAATGGCGATGATGGCAATGACGACCAGGAGCTCGATCAACGTGAAACATTGGCTTCTCTTCATTTCGTTCTCTCCTCTTGTTTGCGGTAAGGGCTAGTATTGTTTGTTTATTGTTTAGCCTACAAAACAATTATATAACAAGATCGAACAAAAGGCAAGCCGGAAATGGAAAAAAAACGATTTTTTGTTTTTCCGGACTTCGCCCGAGACGACGGCAAGCGAGGGGGTTGTGAGCTTGTTTGAGGCGGAGGGTTGCATAATCGCGCCGCGCAGTGTATGTTATCATAAAATCGATTCGCGGGGAGGATGGGGTGATGAAAAAAAGTTCCTTTTTGCCGTTGTTGTTCGCTGTATTCGCGATAGCCGGTTGCAAGCCGGAAACCCCGCCGTCCGCCCCGCCGCCGGAGGTGACGGTCGCCCCCGCCGCCGTGCTGCCGGTTCGCGGCAGCATCACGGTGATCGGCGAAACCGTGGCCGACAGCCGGGTGGAACTGGTTGCCCGGGTCGAGGGGACTTTGCTCAAGCGCAACTTCATCGAGGGCCAGAAGGTCAAAAAAGATCAGGTGCTCTACAAAATCGAGCCCGATGTCTATCAGGCCAACGTCAAAGCCGCCGAAGCCGACCGCGAAAAAGCGCTCGCCGGCCAGGTCAACGCCAATATCGATTACGAACGCCAGTTGAAACTGGTCAAACAGGACGCGGTCAGCGAACGCGCCTTCAACAACGCCACCGCCGCCAAGATGGAGGCCGACGCCGCGGTCAAAGCCGCCGAGGCGGCGCTGGCCAAGGCCCAGCTCGATTTATCCTACACCGAAATCCGTTCGCCCTTTGACGGCTGGATCGGCTTCTCGGCAGTCAGCGAAGGCAATCTCCTGAGCCAGAAAAACCGGATCCTCGCCACCGTGGTCAAGAACGATCCGATGCGGGTCGAATTCGTGCTCAATGAAATGGATCTCCTGCGGCTGATCGGCACCGGCAAAGCCCCCGTCACCCCCGAGGATATCAATGTCCGGCTCTATTACCAGAACGGCAATGAATACAGCCGCCCCGGCGAAGTCAAATTCTGGGACAACCAGCTCAACTCCAGCACCGGCACTTTCAAGTTTCAGGCCACTTTCCCCAATCCCGATGAAAAGCTGATCCCGGGGATGTTCGTCCGGATCAAACTGGAACCCAAAAATGCGCACGATGAACTCACCGTGCCCCTCGATGCGGTGATGAGCGACCAGGCCGGCGATTACGTTTACGTGGTCGCCCCCGACGGCATGGTCAGCCGCCGCACGATCAAAACCTCGTACCGCGACAAAACGATTGTGGTGGTCACCGCCAACCTCAAGGCCGGCGAAAATGTGATCGTCAACGGCCTCCAGAAAGCCCGCCCCGGGATCAAGGTCAAAGCGGTTGCCGCCGCCCCCGCCGCTCCGGCGACCCCGGCCCCGCCCGCCGGCGACATCGCGATTGCCCCGCCCGCGGCCGGAGGGGAACGCAAATGATCAGCCGTTTTTTCATCGAACGGCCGCGTTTCGCGTTTGTGATCTCAATTGTGATCACGCTGGCCGGGCTGGTGGCGATTTTCACGCTGCCGGTGACCCAGTACCCCGATATCGCGCCGTCGCTGGTTTCGGTCAGCACCGTTTATCCCGGGGCCGACGCGCTGACTGTCCAGGAGACGGTGATCCAGCCGCTCGAGACCCAGATCAACGGGGTCAAAAAGATGCTCTATATTTCGTCGAGCGCGACCGACACCGGGATGGCCTCGATCACCGTCACCTTTGCGATCGGCACCGACGGCGACCTCAATACGGTCAACACCCAGAACCGGGTCAACTGGGCCAGCGCCCAGCTGCCGGAGGAAGTCCGCCGCCAGAGCGTGATCGTCAAGGAGAAGTCGAGCAACATGCTCCAGGTGATCACCGTCCACTCGCCCGGGGGGACGTACGATTCCTTGTTCCTCAACAACTTCGCCACCATCACCCTCAAGGATGAACTCGCCCGGATTCCCGGCGTGGGCGACGTCCAGGTGCTCGGCGAACTCCGCTACGCGATGCGGATCTGGCTCAACCCGGACAAGCTCGCTTCGCTCAAAATGAGCGTTGAGGAGGTCACCGCGGCGATCAAAGCGCAGAATGTCCAGGTCTCCGCCGGAGCGGTCGGCGACGCCCCGACCGATGCCGGGCAGCGCTTCCGCTATTCGATCCAGACCCAGGGGCGGATGACCGACGTCGAGGAGTTCGAGAACATCGTGGTCCGTTCGACCCGCTCCAGCGAACAGGTCAAACTGCGCGACATCGCCCGGATTGAGCTCGGCGCCGAAAACTACGGCTCGACCGGCGCCTTCAACGGCAAACCCGCCGCGCTGCTCGCGGTTTACCAGTTGAGCGAAGCCAACGGACTCGACATCGCGCGGCAGGTGCGCGAAAAAATCGAAAATCTGAAACCCCAGTTCCCGGAAGACGTCGAGTGCTCGATTCCATTTGACAGCACCGAATTCATCACTGCGTCGATCGACGAAGTGGTGGTGACTTTGTTCGAAGCGGTGCTGCTGGTGATTCTGGTGACCTATCTCTTTTTGCAGGACTGGCGTTCGACGCTGGTGCCGACCGCGGCGATTCCGGTGTCTCTCATCGGTACTTTCGCGGTGATGCAGCTGATCGGGTTCTCGATCAATCTCATCACCCTTTTCGGCTTGATCCTGGCGATCGGGATCGTGGTCGACGACGCGATCGTGGTGATCGAGAACATCAACCGGCTGATGGACGAGGAGAAGCTTTCGCCCAAAGACGCCGCCATCAAGTCGATGGAACAGGTCACCGGGCCGGTGATCGCGACCACGCTGGTGCTGCTGGCGATGTTCATCCCGGTCTGTTTCCTCCCCGGCATCACCGGCGAAATGTACCGCCAGTTCGGGATCACGATTTCGGTGGCGGTGGTGATTTCGAGCATCAACGCGTTGACCTTGAGTCCGGCCTTGAGTGCGCTGATCCTGAAGCCGGCCGGGGACGGGGCGCCGCGCCGGAAGTTCATTTTCTTCCGCTGGTTCGACCGCTTTTTCGACGCGATGACCCGCGGCTATGGCAAACTGGTCGGGCCGGTGGTGCGCAAGGCGTTTGTGATGCTGCTTTTTTACGCCGGGCTGACCGCGGTGTCGCTCTGGATGTACAACCGGCTGCCGACCGGGTTCATCCCGGACGAGGACCAGGGCAAGATTTTCGTCAACATCCAGCTGCCCGACGCGGCCTCGCTGCCGCGCTCGATCGCGGTGACCGAAAAGGTGACCGAAATCGCCAAGGCCGAACCGATGATCGAGAGCGTGATCGCGGTGCCGGGCTACAGCATTCTGACCAGTTCGCAGGCGTCGAACAATGCGCTGTTGATCCTCTCGCTCAAACCGTGGAAGGAACGGACCCGGCCGGAGCTGAGTCAGGACGCGGTGCTGCGGAGGCTTTTGACCAAATTCGCGACCATTCAGGAAGCGGCGGTGGCGGCGTTCGGGATGCCGTCGATTCAGGGGATCGGCTCGACCGGCGGCTTCGCCTTTGTGATTCAGGACACCACCGGGACGCATCCCGAGCGTTTGCAGCAGGCGATCGACGCGGTGACCGCGGAGGCGCGCAAAAATCCCGCGCTGATGGGGGTCTTCTCGACCTTCCGCTCCGGGGTGCCGCAGATTTTCATGAACATCGACCGCGAAAAGGCGCTCAAAATGGGGGTTGCGCTCTCCAGCCTCAACACCGCGCTGCAGGGCTTGACCGGTTACACCTACATCAACGACTTCAATAAATTCGGCAAGGTGTACAAGGTGGAAATTCAGGCCGACCAGCAATTCCGTTCGACGGCCGAGGATGTCCGGCGGATGTTCGTTCGCAACGCCAAAAACGAAATGGTGCCGGTGGGCACGCTGGTGGCGGTGGAGAACCGTCTGGCGCCACAGTACCTCAACCGTTACAACTTGTACAGTTCGGCGACGGTCAACGGGATGAATGCGCCGGGCTACAGCAGCGGCGAGGCGATGAAGGCGATGGAAGCGATCGCCGCGAAGGTGTTGCCGCCGGGGATGAAATACGACTGGACCGACATGTCGTACCAGGAGCAGCAGGCGTCGAAGTCGTTCAAGCTGGGGCCGTATCTTGAAATCAACATGATGGCGGTGATTTTCGGGTTGGCGCTGCTTTTCATGTATCTCTTTTTGGTGGCGCAGTATGAGAGCTGGATGCTGCCGCTGGCGGTGTTGCTGGCGGTGCCGGTGGCGTTTTTCGGAGCGCTGGCGTCGTTGTATCTGGCGGGGTTGACCAACAATATTTATACTCAGGTGGGTTTCGTGCTGCTGTTCGGGATTGCCTGCAAGACGGCGATTTTGATTGTGGAGTTTGCCAAGGAGAAGCATTTGGAGGGGATGCCGGTGTATGAGGCGGCGATGTTTGCGGCGAAGCTGCGGTTCCGGGCGGTGCTGATGACGGCGGTATCGTTTGTATTGGGAACGATGCCGCTGGTGGTGGCGGTGGGGGCGGGCGCGGCGAGCCGGAGGTCGTTGGGAACGGCGGTGTTCGGCGGGATGCTGGTGGCGGCGATCGCGGGAACGATATTGATACCTGGCTTCTACGTGGTGGTGGAGAAGCTGACGAAAGGGCACGGGAGTTTGGGGGCGGACGTTTCTTCGGCTCGGGGGGATACGCGTCACTCGTAGTTCGGGGCGCGTAAGCTGTCCCGGCCGACCGTCGGGCGACCGTCGCCCTCGGGGTGCCGAGCCGGTCACTTCGTTCTCTCGGCTCGGGGGGGAGGGCGTGTCATGCGCGGCTCGGGGCGCGTAAGCCGCCCCGGGCGACCGTCGCCCTCGAGATACCTCGCCGGTCACTTCGTTCTCTCGGTTCGGGGCGCGTAAGCTGCCCCGGATCGCGAGGCGGGTACTCCCGCCGAGCAGGGGTCCAGGGCCATCCGGCCCTGGCGCTGGATTCCAAAGGGCGCGGAGCCCTTTGGCGGCCGACCGTCGGCCTCGTGATACCGAGCCGGTCGCTATCGCTCTCTCGGCTCGGGGGCATGCCGGGTGAAGCCCCCGCTCAAGAAGCCGGAACGAGTTCCGGCGCCGAGCCCGGTCCGAGCGACGTGGGCGCGCAGCGCCTGCGGAGCGACGCCATCCATTATGCAGCGGCCTCGCCGCTGCGGCAAACCTGACCCCGGCGCGCGGACGGCGTTTCGCTTCCACTTTCTCTGCATTCGACTCTTCCCCCCCAAAAAACTTGACCCATCCTAATTGCCTTGTCGGTATTCCGGAAGGAGGGATCCGGGCGGGGAGGGGGATGGTCCGGGGAGAGGCACCCGCGCCTTTCCCCTGCTACCCCACACGCGGGATGGCGAATGACGCGCTGGGAAATGCAGGATTTTCCCATTACGGTTCGCAGCGGGACGGCTTGCGCCGCCCTTACTCCTCGCCTGCTCTCGGCTTCGGCGAAATTTCGCCCTCGTTCCCGGGGCCCTTGCCCCGGGAATTCCCTCGCTAGCGTCTGCGAACGCGAGGTCGTTGCCTCGCATTCCCGTGCGTTGAACACATCGGAGGGAATTCCTCCCGTGCGTTGAAAACGCAAAGCGCAGTTGAGGCCAACCCCGCGGGTTTAACGTCGATGATACGCGCACTCGTGCTCACGCTCGCGCGCGAGGGGCCGAAAAAGCTCAAAAAACTTGCCTTGCCCGGGACTTGTTGCCGGGGAGGGGGTTAAGCTCAAAACACAGGGGTGCGCGGCTTCCTTTTTTGCGAATTTGTGCTCAAGTGAGCTTGCAAAATCAAAAAGCTGTGGCATATTAACAATCTGTGCCTCCCCCTGGGGAGTGAAACAGGGCTGATCGTCAAATGAAAAAGTTGCGAATTTCTTGCGATCCGAGCTTGCAAAGCTCGGGATCGGGTCTATATTAATGAAATGCGCCTCAAACGGGAAACCGGTGAAGCGCGGCTGATTGATGAAGGGGCCGGTTGAATCCGGTGCGACGAAGAAAATTCGAAAAATCTTCAAAACGCGACTTGCAAAGATTAAACTTCGGTGTAAATTAAAGAATCGTGACAAATGATTGTTAAATCAATCACGAATCCGAAGTTAATTCAGAATGAAAAAAATTGCTGAAAACTTGCAAAAGTGATTTGCAAAGTCTGCGACCGCTGATATATTAAAAAACTGCCGCCTCTGATGGTGGAAGTTGATTGAAGCGGGCCTGAGCGAACAAAATTCGAAAAAAGATCGAAAGTTGATTTGCAAAGGTGGCGAAAGCGACTATATTAAGAATCTGTCGCCTCAAACGAGGTGAAGAGATAAGAATGACCGGTGAGCTCGGAAACGGGTTAACGCCGGCAGCTGTTTGAAAACTGAATAGTGCGATGTAACCGATTAATTCCGATGAGACAGTAGAAACTATTGTCAAAATCGAAAAAACAAAAAGAGCAAGTTCAGATCTTCTGAAAAGCAATTTTCACGGAGAGTTTGATCCTGGCTCAGAACGAACGCTGGCGGCATGGATTAGGCATGC
>CAZRFG010000033.1:0-16983 GCA_964599205.1 uncultured Victivallaceae bacterium | reverse complement strand
CGCTCGCTTTTTAGCGAGCGACCAGGGGTGTTCGCCCCCTGGACGGCGACTCCGTACGACGGAGGGCGGGATTGGCGCTTCGCGCTTTTTTTGAGCCTGCGGCGCTTTTTTTATTTTTTATTTTTTTCTATCAGGAACTTTTTGACGCTGTCCATATCCTTGTCGCCGCGCCCGGACAAATTCACGATCACGATCCCGTCCCGGCCATAGCACTTCGCCGCCTTGATCCCCTGCGCCACCGCATGAGACGACTCCAGCGCCGGAATAATCCCCTCCAGCCGCGACAACAACCCGAACGCCTCCACCGCTTCATTGTCGTCAATCGACGGATACACCGCCCGCCCGCTGTCCGCCAATTGACAGTGCTCCGGCCCCACCCCCGGATAATCCAACCCCGCCGACACCGAATGCGTTTCAATAATCTGTCCGTCGGCATCCTGCAAGAGATAACTCTTTGACCCGTGCAACACCCCCACCCGGCCGCCGCCGATACTCGCCGCATGACGCCCGGTCGCGATCCCGTCGCCCGCCGCCTCCACCCCGGTCAGCTTCACCCCCGCGTCCGCGATAAACCCGGCAAAAATCCCCATCGCATTGCTGCCGCCCCCGACACAGGCAATCACCTCGTCCGGCAACCGCCCCGCCTTCTCCAAAATCTGCCGCCGCGCCTCCACCCCGATCACCGACTGGAAGTCGCGCACCATCGCCGGATACGGATGCGGCCCCGCCACCGTCCCGATCACATAAAACGTCTCCTCGGGATTCGCCGCCCAGTCGCGGATCGCCTCATTCATCGCGTCTTTCAACGTCGCCGAACCGGCTTCCACCGCAATCACCTTGGCCCCCAGCGTCTTCATCCGCTCGACATTGGCCGACTGCCGCGCCACGTCGACCGCCCCCATGTAAACTTCACACGGCAAGCCGAACAACGCCGCCGCGGTCGCCGTCGCCACCCCGTGCATCCCCGCCCCGGTCTCCGCGATCAGGCGCTTTTTGCCCATCCGCCGGGCCAGCAGCACCTGGCCGATGGTGTTGTTGACCTTGTGCGCGCCGGTATGGTTGAGGTCCTCGCGCTTGAGGTAAATCTGCGCTCCCCCGGCATATTCCGAGAGGCGTTTGGCGTGATACAGCGGCGACTCGCGTCCGACATAGTCGCGCAGCAATTCGTCGAGTTCCGCCTTGAACGCCGGATCGGCCTTGGCTTCGAGATAGGCCGCCTCGAGCTCAATCAAGGCCGGCATCAGCGTTTCGGCGACATACTGGCCGCCGTAAATTCCATAATGGCTCTTCATTTGTATTCCTCCAGAAAAGTTCTGATTTTATCGTGCGATTTGATCCCCGGCGAGACTTCCAGCGAACCCGACAAGTCGAGCCACTCCGGCCCCACCGCCGCGATCGCCGCCGCCGCGTTGTCATAAGCAATTCCCCCCGCCAGCGCGACCGGCCGCAATTCCGCCATTTGCCGGGCCAGCTGCCAGTCGCAAACCTTGCCGCCGCCCCCCCTCGCCCCGTCGAGCAGCAGGATTTCGGCGGGAAAGTCGCGATAAGCTTTGACCTCGGCTTCGCTGGCGAGATGGACCGCCTTCCATACCTTGGCGAAGTCGATCGCGCGGGCGAAATCGGCCGATTCGCGACCGTGAAGCTGGACGGTGTCGAGTCCGCACGCTTGCACGGTCTCGCGTATCACCTCCAGCGGAGCGTCGGCGAAAACCCCGACCTTGCGGCAGCCCGGCCCCAACGCTTCACAGAGCACGCGCAAGCGCTCGAGCGGAATATAGCGCGGACTCGCCCCGACGCAGACGAAGCCGAGCGCCGCCGCGCCGTATTGGCGGGCAAACTTCGCGTCTTCAAGCCGGGTCAGGCCGCAAATTTTTATTTTCATGCGATCAACTCCCGGAGTTTCGCCGCCGGATCGGCGGCCCGCATCAAACTCTCGCCGATCAGAAACCCCGCCGCCCCGGCACTGCGGAGGCGCTCAATATCGGCCCGACCGTTGATCGCGCTTTCGGCGATCGGGAGCCGCGCCGCCGGAACTTCGGCGATCAATTCGGCGCTCAAATCGAGACTGGTGGCAAAGGTCCGGAGCGAACGCGCGTTGATCCCGATCAGATCGACCGGCGAATCGATCAACCGCCGCAATTCCTCGCGGTCATGGGCTTCGCCGAGCACCGCAAGCCCGAGTTTATGCGCCGCCTCGGCCAGCGCCGAAAGCGTCGGCTGGTCGAGCATCGCCGCGATCAGGAGAATCGCGTCGCCCCCCGCCGCGCGGGCCTCGAGCAGCTGATAAGGTTCAAAAATAAAGTCTTTGCGGAGCAAGGGAATCGGCGAAAACGCCGCCACTTTCTCGAGATTGCCGAGGCTGCCGAGGAAGAAATTCTCCTCGGTCAGCACCGAGAGCGCCGCCGCGCCGCCCGCAATCAACGCTTCGGCAAGTTTCTCGACCGGGAAATCCGGCCGGATCAGGCCCTTTGACGGCGACGCCTTTTTGAGCTCGGCGATCACCCGGATGCCGGGTTGGCGAAAGGCTCCGGCGAAGTCGCGCGCCGGCCCCATCGCCGCGATCCGCGCTTCGAGTTGCGCCGCCGGAATCCGGCGTTTCGCTTCTTCCAGCTGCGGCCTTTTGGCATCGACGATTTGAGCGAGGATGTCCTTCATCGATTGCTCTCCTCGATCAAAATCCGCAATTTCTCGCGCGCCCGGCCGGAGTCGATCGACTCCGCCGCCGCCGCGATCCCGGCGGGCAGATCGGCGGCGAGACCGGCGACGTAGATCGCCGCCCCGGCGTTGAGCAGCACCACCGCGCGTGCCGCGCCGCGGTCGCGCCCCTCGAGCACCGCGAGCAGAATGCCGGCGTTGACCTTGGCGTCGCCGCCGCCGATGGCGGCAAGGGGATAGGTGGTTTCAAGCAGCAGCTCGGGATAGAGGTCGTAACTTTTGATCATGCCGTCCTTGAGCTCGGCCACCCGGGTCGGCGCGCCGCAGCTGATTTCGTCGAGCCCGTCGTGGGCGCAGACCACCATCGCGCGCTTGGTGCCGAGCGCGCGGAGCGCTTCGGCGAAGAGCTCGGTGAGGCCGGTGTCATAGACCCCCAACACGATCCCGGTCGCACACGCCGGATTGCACAAAGGGCCGAGCATGTTGAAGATGGTCCGGACGCCGAGCTCGCGCCGCAACACCGACACCGCCCCCAGCACCGGATGCATCCGGGGGGCGAAAAGGAAGCCGATGCCGTGACTCTTGATCGCGTGCTCCATTTTTTCGGGTTCGGTCTGGAGGTTGAAGCCAAGTTCAGCGAGCACATCGGCCGCGCCGCATTTGCCGGAAACCGCACGGTTGCCGTGCTTGGCGACGGTCACGCCCGCCCCGGCGGCGACGAAACTCGAAGTGGTCGAAATGTTGAAGCTGATCCCGCCGTCGCCGCCGGTGCCGACCACGTCGACCGGATTGCGGGTGCCGCAATCGATGTAGCTGGCCCGCCGCCGCAGCATGCGCGCCGCGCCGACCAGCTCGGAGAGCGATTCGCCCTTCATCCGCAGCGCCGCCAGCATCGCCCCGAGCCGGCTGTGCGGCACTTCGCCGCTGACGAAATCAAGCATCAGCCGCTCCATTTCGCGCTCGCTCAGGTCTTTTTTGGCCAGCACTTTCTGCAAAAGGTCAAGCATGCTGCAATCTCCTTTCGCGGGCCATTTTGACGAAGTTGCCGATCTGACGCTTGCCGCTGATGCTCATGATCGACTCGGGATGGTACTGGATGCCCTCGATCAGCATGTTCTTGTGCCGCACCCCCATGATTTCGCCGTCCGGCGCGCGGCAGGTGATTTCGAGCTCGGCGGGGAGCGTCTTTTCATCGATCGCGAGCGAATGGTAGCGGACCGCCCGGAACGGCGCTTCGCCGATTCCGGCGAAGAGACCGCGGCTGTCGTGACTGATCTCACAGACCTTGCCGTGCATGATCTCCTTGGCCCCGATCACCTTGCCGCCGAAGGCCAGGCCGATCGCCTGATGGCCGAGGCAGACCCCGAGAATCGGAATTTTGCCGGCGGCGGCATGGATCAGATCGAGCATGATCCCGGCGCTCTCCGGACGGCCGGGACCGGGCGACAGCACGATCGCCTCGGGCCGCATCGCGAGCACTTCCGCGACCGTCACTTCGCGGTTGCGGCGGACCACCACGTCGGGGGTCAGCGAATAGAGCAGATGAACCAGATTGTAGGTAAAGGAATCGTAGTTGTCAAGTACAAAAATCATTTTCAGCCTCGCAGATTTCCGGCGAAACGGATCGCTTCAAACATCGCCTTCGCCTTGTTGATGGTTTCTTCATACTCTTTTTCGGGGACCGAGTCGAACACCACCCCGGCGCCGACCTGGATCGAGAGCTGGCCGTTGCGAATCTCAATGGTGCGGATGGTGATTGCGAGGTCGAGGTTGCCGGTGTAGCTGAAGTAGCCGACCCCGCCGCCGTAAACGCCGCGGGGTTCGGGCTCGAGTTCATTGATGATCTCCATCGCCCGCACCTTGGGCGCGCCGGAAAGGGTTCCCGCCGGGAAGGTGCCGGCGAGCAAGTCAAAAGCGTCGAATTTCTCGTCGAGCTCGGCGTCGACGTCGCTCACCAGATGCATCACGTGCGAATAGCGCTCGACGTTCATGAAGTGCCGCACCTGGACGCTGCCGGGGCGGGCGGTCCGGCCGAGATCGTTGCGGCCGAGGTCGACCAGCATCAGATGCTCGGCGCGTTCCTTTTCGTCGCCGAGGAGTTCGTCGGCGAGTTCGCGGTCGCGGGCCGGAGTGGAGCCGCGCTTGCGGGTGCCGGCGATCGGGCGGAGCGAGGAGCGGCCGCGTTCGAGCTTGACCATCGTCTCCGGCGAGGAGCCGACCAGCGTCCGTTCGCCGATCCTGAGAAAGAAGGTGTAGGGCGAGGGATTGATCATCCGGAGCGCGCGGTAGAGGGCAAAGGGCGAGGATTCGAGCGGCGCGGTGAATTTCTGCGACGGCACCACCTGGATGATCTCCCCGGCCTGGATCGCGGCGCGGGCCTTTTCGACGATCGCGCAGTAGTCTTCGCGGGTCATATTGGGAACCAGCCGGGCGGGCGGTTCGCGGCGTTCGGGCTCGGCCGGCAGCACCAGCGGCTTTTTCAGCATTTTCTCAAGTTCGCCGAGGCGGCGGACCGCGTCGTCGTAGGCTTCGCGTTCGCTCTTGTACTCATCGACCCGCGAACAGACGATCAGCAGCATCGAGTGGCGGACGTTGTCGAAGACGATCATCTCGTCGGTGATCATCATCGCGGTGGTGGGGGCGTCGATCTTCTTTTTGGGCGGCGGAAGCTCTTCAAATTCGCCGCTGGTTTCGTAGCCGATATAGCCGACCGCGCCGCCGAAAAGCGGGGGCAGTCCGGGAGTCTCGACCGCCTTGATCCCGGCGAGCAGTTTGCGCAGCGCGAAAATCGGCTTGCGCGGATCGTCCGGAACCAGCTCGCGGGTTTCGCCGTTCTCGCGGTAGTAGGCATGGCCGTCCTCGACGGTGAAAACCCCGCGCGGTTTGAGCCCGATGAACGAATAACGCCCGAAGCGTTCGCCGCCCTCGACGCTCTCAAAGAGAAACACGTTCTCCTCGTCCGCCAGCCGTCCGAGCACTGAAACCGGGGTTTCCAGGTCGGCGGGAAGCTCGCCGACCACCGGAATCAGGTTCCCTTCGCGGCAGCGCGCCGCGAAATCTTTGAATTCGGTCTTGAGGATCATTTCTAAACTCCTTATCATCTTGATTTGGAAAAAATATACAAAAAAAGCATCCCGGGCATTTCGCCAGGGATGCTGTACTTAAAACAAAACGGCGATTCGAACCTCGCTGGTTCAAACCGCCGGATCTTAATCGAACAATGACAACACAGCCCCGGCGGATTACCGCCAGAGCCATCGACCGGTGTTGCGATTGTGCGAATATTTTTTCATCATGCGTCTACAATATCCCGCCGGAAAAGGGTTGTCAAGCCGGACCGGCAAAAAAATCGCATTTTTTATTTTACGGATTGATTCCGTTTCGCTTGTTTGCGGCAAAAGCGGTTGAGGGCGTTGATGAAATCGATTCGCTGCCGTTCGGCAAAGGGGGCGGGGCCGCCGGTGATTTCGCCGGACACCCGGAGTTCGTCGAGGAGGTCGCGCATGGCGAGGGCGTGTTTGATATTGACGGGGAGGAGGAACTCGCCTTTGGGGGTGAGGACTTCGGCACCTTTGGCGATGGCCCGGTCGGCGAGTTTGATATCGGCGGTGACGACGAGGTCGCCGGGAGCGGTGTTTTCGACGATCAGGTCGTCGGCTCCGTCAAAAGCGCCGCCCGCGCCGAGGGCTTTGACGAACGGCGATTCCGGGAGGCGGGGCGCGCGGGCGGCGATGAAACGAGTTTCGATTTTCTCGCGTTCCGCGGTTTTGAGCAAAGCTTCTTTGAGCGGGCGCGGCATCGCGTCGCAGTCGACCAGAATCTTCATCGGGCGGCCGCCGTCGGCTGCCGCCGGAAATAGTCGAGAAGATCGGCGGCGTTGGTGTCGGGGTGGACTTTGGGCATCACTTTCTCGATCCGGCCCGCCTCGTCGATCACAAAGGTGGTGCGCACCACCCCCATCGAAGTCCGTCCGTAGAGTTTTTTCTCCTGCCAGACGCCGTAGGCCTGGATGGTCTCGAGCTCGGGGTCGGAGAGCAGCGGGAACGGCAGCCGGTGCTCCCGGGCGAAATCGAGGTGGGACGCAACGCTGTCGCGGCTGATCCCGAGCACCGCGACGCCGAGCGCCTCAAAATCCGGGAAGGCCCCGGCGAAAGCGCACGCCTGACGGGTGCATCCCGGCGTGTGGTCTTTGGGATAAAAGTAGAGCACCACCTTTTTCCCCTTGAAGTCGGCGAGCGATACTGGTCGTCCATGCTGGTCGGCCAGCGTAAATTCAGGTGCGGGAGTTCCGATTTTCATGATGCTTCCTCCTCTGTTACCCCCCTTTTCTCGCAATGGAACGGTAATCCCGTGCCGGACCATACTTAATATAACGCGACTTCGATCGCTGTCAAATCGATCTTTTTGGCAACAAACAATACCATAATAGTAGTAATTAAAAATAAAAAACCAAAAATGATCAATTATTTTTAAAATAAATCCACAAACACGCTTGAAATAAACCCCAAACGGAGTATCTTAATAAAATCGACCAAAATAGTAGTGTTTAAATTAGGCAAATGGAGATGTGATGATCAAAATCAGCATAAAGCGTCAAGTTGCACCGGCCTTGGCCGCCGGACTGATACTGGCCGGCAACGCCGGATGTGCCGGGCTCGACGCCGGCAAAGCCGAAGCCGCGGAAGCCGCCGCCGTCAAAGCCCCCTCCCCGGAGGAGAACGGACGCAAACTGCTCGAAGCCTTTCAGGCGAACGACGCGGCAACATTCATCGGCCAGCTTCCCCCGGAATTGCAGAAGCAATTCGACGAGCAGGCCTTTGTCACCGCCCGCCGGAGCCTGGCCGAAAAACTCGGCGAGCCGGTGTCATTCTCGTACCTGACCACCGAGGAGCACCCCTATCTCACCGTCTCGCTCTGGAAGGTCCGTTTCAAGCGGCAAAGCAGCGCGGGCAAAGATATTTTTCAGGAAGCGGTCTTCCGGGTGATCGCGAGCCTGCGCGACGGCAAGTACACCGTGATCAGTTTTAACTTCCTATGAAGAGGAGGAAACATATGAGAGAAAACAACTATTTCCACGAAATCAAAAACATCCGAATGTGATCCGCCGAAAGATCGCCTTGAACCCCCCGAACTTTTTAGCATTCACCTCCAAAAAGGATCATTCGCAATATGAAAGATAAAGAACTCCTACTGCTTGGCTTCGGCCTTCTTGCCGTGCTGCAAACGCCGCTCGGCGCGGTCGAACCGCAACCCGCCGGGGTCCGCACCATCCGTTTGCTGCAGGACGATGCCCAGCTCAATCTCGCCACCAAGGTATACGAACTCAAATATGTCAAAGCCACCGACATCCGTCCGTATGTCAATGCCGCGGTCAAGCGTTATCACGCCAAATCCCAGGTCGAGCGCGTCAACTACGCGGTCGCCCAGAAGAACTACCTCATCGTCACCACCGGCGAAAAATTCTTTCCCTACGTCGACGAGATGATCGAGAAGATCGACCGCCCCGGCGTCCGCGACCAGTACGGTTCGCTGCTGGAAGGCACCGGCATCACCCGCGTCGCCTACACGCCCAACTACCGCGCCTCGGAAGACATCGTCCGGATCATCAACCTCGCGATCAAGTCGGTGGAAGGGGGCGCCTACCTCAACAAGCCGACCAACACCATCTATTTCAAGGATGATAAACTCGCCGCCGCCCTCGACCTCGCCTGGATCCAGAACCTCGACCGGCCGGTGCCGCAGGTCAATCTGCGGCTCAACTACTACGAGATCCGCGAAAGCACCCTGCGCGACATCGGGGTCGACTACCTCGCCTGGAAGAACGGACCGGGGTTGAACCTCTTTGAAACCGCCTACAACGGGGGCAAGATCATCTCCAACGAGACCTTGCTCAATCTGGTCAACAACTCTTCGCAGTGGGCGGAGACGGCGTCATCCTTTGCCTCCAGCTGGGGATACGGCGGCTTCTTCACCGCGCCGCAGTTCGACTTGAGCTTCATCCGGCTGCTCCAGCAGTCCGGCGACGCCCGGCTGGCGGCGAGCACCAATCTCACCTTTGTCAACACCGCGATCTACGACGACCCGGCGCTCAACACCCACCTGCCGCGCAAGTACTCGGCAACGCTGATTCCCGACTACCAGAATTTGAAGAAGAACGCCGACGACCGCACCGACGTGGTCAACAGCAGCGTCTCTTCGTTTGAATTCATCGTCACCAATCCGGTGATCTGCTTCGGCCCCGAGAGCGGCGACATCTCCCCGGTCGGCCACATCCCGTCGAGCCAGGAGTTTTACCGGAAAAACAACGGCGGGGTGGTCTTCTCCTACCAGATTCTCAGCCGCCAGGTGGTCGAGCGCAACAACCGCGGCGACGAACTCGGCAACTCGGGCCTGGTCTCCGGCAGCCTGACCCTCGGTTTCAAGACCGAAAAGCTGCTGAGTTTGTACACCAAGGAGACCAATACCGAACAGACCATCGGGATTCCCTTCCTGATCAAGGTGCCGGTCCTGAAATACCTGGTCGGCACCACCACCAGCATCAAGGAAAAAACCTACATCGTGGTCACCGCCGAAGCCAATCTGGTCCATCCCGAACTGCTGCCGCCGGCTCCGGTCAGCCGCGACGTGATCCTCGAAGAGCAGAACTGATTACCGCAAAGGACAAAGATCCATGAATATCAAAAAACAATTCACCTTTTATTCGGCATTGGCCGCAAGTCTGCTGCCGCTCGCCGCGGCCGACAATCTCAATCTCGACGTGACCCCGCGGGCGATCCCGGGTGCGCTGCGGAGCGAAAACTCCGCCAATACCAAAGGCTACGGCGACAGCACCGTCCAGACCCAGCTCCGGCTGGACGTCAAGGACAGCACCGACGCGGTTCACTTCATCCGCGACAACACCGACCCCTACGTGGTCACCCGGACCTATGAGCTCAAGCATGCCGAAGCCTACGCGCTGCGCGGCTATCTTTTGGCGGTGGTCAAGGGCACCAAAATCGCCGACAGCCCGGTTCAGGTCGAAGCGCTGAAGTTCAACGACGGCCGCTCGCTGCTGCTGGTCTCGGCGGAAGATTACCGCTTCAAAGACATCGGCAACGGCCAGTCGATCGACAAGATCATCGAAACGCTCGACCAGCCCGGCCTCGGGTTCTCCAGCGGACGCCCCAAGTTCATCTACTTCCCCAAAGTCAACGCCGCCGCCAATCTGCTTGAGATGGTGAACAAAGTCGGGGCCAACGGCAACGACTTCGAATTCATCGGCGGCATCGACGTGCTGGTGGTGGACGGCCCCTTGAACGCACTGGTGGTCGCCGCGCCCTTCTGGTCGTGGAAGCACATCAAGGAGATGCTCGATCAGTACGACAAGCCGATGCCGGAAGTCCGGATCAGCTACAAACTGGTCGAAATCTACGCCGAAAACGACGACAAGATCGGGGTTGACTTCCAGAGCTGGAAGAACAACGACGGCGCCGATTTCTTCCAGGCCGGCGGTCAGTACCGCAGCAACTGGGCTTCGACGTTCGCCGGCGGGGTCAGCACCACCGGGTCGAACAAGACCGAGTACTTCAACTTCAACCCCAAGTGGAACAGCAAGTACATCGACTTCCTCGCCTCCACCGGCAAGGCCAAAGTGGTGACCGAGGGCACCTTGCTGGCCAAGAACCGCGAGACCTCGACGATCGAAGTCAATTCCGGCCTCTTCTACGACGACGTATCGCGGACGATTCCGCCTGGCACCGTCGGCGGAATTGAGCCCAACGGGGTTGAGCCGGTGCCGAAGCCGGGCAGCGAAGTGCCGATCCTCCACGGCAAGGAGCAGATCACCAAAATCGACAACGGCTTCCGCTACCTCCTCAAAATCAACCCGGTGGTGACCGCCAAGAGCACCGCCCTCACCCTCGAAACCGTCGGTTCCTCGCTGATCGGCTGGACCAGCAACGGCAATCCGCGGATCAGCCGCTCCGGGTTCAACACCGAAGTCCAGATCGGCAACAGCGGCAAGGACTTTGTGCTCGGCGGAGTGCAGAAGGTCGAAGTGGTGCGCGGCGTCGCCGGGCTCCCCTTCGTCAAGGATCTGCCCGGCATCGGCTGGCTCTTTTCGACCGAAACCGAATCGAGCAAACGGTCGCAGCTGGTGCTGATCGCGCGGGCGGAATACGCGCTGCCCTTTGACACCCTCAAGCCGGAACTTCAGGAGAACTTGACCAAGTTGCTTGACAAAGTCGACACCGGGGTCAAGAGCCCGACCAACAACGTCGGCTTCCAGCAGCTCTGGCTCGACACCGACCACTTCGAATAAAATTCCGGATGCCGTCGCCGCCGTCGCCCGACCGCAAGCGGCGGCGCCGCTCCGGAATTCGCCATCCGTCCGAAGGATTTTTCGGACGGATGGTTTTTTATTTTAACAACCGAACCGGTATTCTTTTTTACACAAAAGACAATATACAGTAATTTACGATCTATATACAGGAAGGAAAATCATTTCTTTATGCTATTATATAGTAAAAACAAATAGAAACATACAAGCGAGAATAAAAAATGCCGTTCGAATCAACTTCTTTCGAATCACATCAAACCAAAAAAGTAGCCTATTTGATCGAGCTGGCGATGGTCAAGCACGGCACTGAAAAACTGACCGAGCGACTGGCGACTTTCGCCGAAAAGTACCGCCGGGTGATCGACGCCGGCCACGCGGTTTCGCTGACCGACAACGCGATGGGGAAACTCGCCTTTCAGGGCCACGAGGTGATCCGCGAACTCAAGCTCGAAGTTCCCGACCGCCGGGTGATGATCCACCTCAACACCTTTCACACCCCGGCCGAGCTCCATCACATTCTCGACAGCTGCGGCGAACTCGGGGTGCGGGAACTTTTGATCATCTCCGGCGACGGCTCGATCCGGTTGCCCAAACTGCGGCCGGCCGACCTCGGAGTCGGCGGCGAGGCGGTCACCTCGGTCGAGCTGGTGAGCTATCTCAAAAAGAAGTTCGGCGATTACTTCCGGCTCGGCGTCGCCTTCAACCAGTACGAACCCGCAGAGCACGAGGAAGCCAAGCTCCGGCGCAAGCTCGATGCCGGGGCCGACTTCGTGATCACCCAGCCGGTGATCGAGCCCTCGGCGGCAATCGACCGGCTCCACCGCACCTTGCCGGTGCCGCTCTACCTCGAAGCCTGGATGTCGACCAAGATCGAACTCCTCGGCGAGTGCATCGGCTACCGGTTCCCCGCCGACGCCGCCTTTGACCCGGTTGCGGCGCTCCGCCGACTCGAAACGCATTACGCGGGGCGGAGTTTCTACCTCGCGCTGCTCAATTTCGCCAAACAATTTGAATCGGTGGTCCAGTCATGAAAATCATCGTCTGCATCAAACAGGTCCCGGCGGCGACTTCGGTCAAAATCGACCCGGTGACGTCGCAACTGATCCGCGAAGGGGTGGAAAGCGTAATCAATCCCTTTGACTATCACGCCCTCGAAGCGGCGCTGCAACTCCGTGAAGCCGCGGGCGGCGAAGTCACCGCCCTCTCAATGGGCCCGCCCAAGGCCGAAGCGGCGCTCCGCGAAGCGCTCGCCTTCGGCGTCGATCGCGCGGTGCTGCTGACCGACCGCGCCTTCGCCGGGTCGGACACCTGGGCCACCGCCTACGTCCTCGCCCTGGCGATCGAAAAACTCGGCGGGGCCGACCTCGTCATCTGCGGCAAACAGGCGATCGACGGCGACACCGCCCAGGTCGGGCCGCAGCTCGCCGCCCGGCTGAACTTGGTCCAGGCGACCGGCATCTCCGAACTCAAAGCGCTCGATCGCGCCACCCTTGAAGTCCGCCGCACCCTCGACGGCGGCGGCGACCGCCTCCGGCTCCGGCTTCCCGCGCTGCTCGGCGTCGAGCGCGACCTCAACCAGCCCCGGGTGCCGACCTTGACCGGCTATTTGCGGGCGGTTGCGGCGGACGTCACACTCTGGAGCGCCGCCGACCTCGGGGCCGATCCCGCATTGACCGGCCTCGCGGGTTCGCCGACCCGGGTCGCCTCGTCGCGCCCGGCGCAACTCCCCCGGCGCGACACCGTGCTTCTTCGCGGCAGCGCCGCCGACGGCGCGGCGGCGATCCGGCAATGTTTGGAGAGACTGCGAAAGGAAACGATATGAACAACCCCTCTTTCCACTCCGGCATCTGGGTGCCGGCCGAAATTCGGCACGGCAGAATCACCCCGGCCAGCTTCGAACTCCTCGGCGAGGCGGTCAAGCTGGCGGCGGCGAGCGGCGACCGGGTCACCGCGGTGCTGTGGGGAAGCCGCACCGCGCCCCTGGCCGCCGAGCTCGGCCGCGCCGGGGCCGACCGGGTGCTGCTGCTCGAAGACGCCCGCTTTGACCATTTCCGCGACGAACTCCAGGCCGAGACGCTGGCCGGATTGATCCGAAAATACCGTCCGTCGATCGTCCTATTGCAGGCGAGTTCGACCGGACGCGCCCTCGCCCCGCGGGTGGCGGCGCTCTGTCACACCGGACTCACCGCCGACTGCACCGGCCTTGCCATCGAAGCGGGCACCGGAGCGCTGCTCCAGACCCGCCCGGCCTTCGGCGGGAGCTTGCTTGCCACCATTCGCACCGACGGCTATTTCCCGCAGATGGCCACCGTCCGGCCGGGGGTGATGCGAAAACTCGCGGCGGCCAAACCCGGCGCCCCCGAAGTGATCCGGGAAAGCGCTCCCGCCGACCGCTGGAGCGAGCTCAAAACCGTGCTCGCGAGCTTCGGCGGCGATGACGGCGAATCCGCCATTGAGAGCGCCGAAGCGATCGTGGCGGGGGGGCGCGGGCTCGACCGCGAGACCTTCGCCATGCTCCATCGCTTCGCCGCACTCTCCGGCGCGGCGGTGGGGGCGTCGCGGGCGGCGGTCGACGGCAACCTCATCGGCTACCCCCACCAGATCGGCCAGACCGGGCGGACAGTCCAGACCAAACTCTACCTCGCCTTCGGCATTTCCGGCCAGATTCAGCATCTGGTGGGAATGCAGAACTGCGAGGTGCTGGTCGCGGTCAACACCGACCCCGAAGCGCCGCTGATGAAGCTCGCCGACCTCGCGATCGTCGGCGACGCCAAAGCGATTTTATCACAATTGATCAATGGAGCGGAGAAACAGCAATGAACGGACTCACCATCATCGGCGAACGCATCAACCCCGGCTTCAAAAGCACCCGCGCCTTTTTCGACGCCCGCGACGTCGAGTCGCTGGGGAAACTCGCCGCCGAACAGCAGGCCAAGGGGGCGAAGTACCTCAACCTCAACCTCGGCGACCTCGCCGCCACCGAGCCGGCGTTTTTCCGCGCCGTGCTCGAGGAGGTGGAGCGGAGCTCCGACCTCCCACTCAGCATCGACTACCCCAATCTCGAAGTCCAGCAATTCGCGTTCAAACACTACCGGCGCGACGACAAACCGGTCATCAACTCGGTGAGCGAACTCCGCTACGAAATGCTTGACGCCCTCAAAATCCGCCCCGCCAAAGTGCTGCTGATGGCCTCCGAGCGCGACGTCAACGGCGAAAAAGTCGCCAACCGCACCGCCGACGAAGTCCACGCCACCGCCCGGCGGCTGGTCGAGCGGGTGCTCAACACCGACGCGCGGCTGACTCCCGGCGACCTCTTTATCGACGTCTCGGTCTGTCCGATCGCCGCCGACATGGAGGGGTTGATTCCGATGGCGGTCGATGCGATTAAGCTGATCGGCGGCGATCCCCGGCTCAAAGGGGTTCACATGTCGGTCGGGTTATCCAATATCAGCATCATGGTGCCGGCCAAAACCAAAGACGGACTGCCGCTCAAGGAGCTGCTGGAGTCGGCATTCCTCACCAACACCGTCCCCTACGGCCTCGACACCATCATCGGCACGGCGGGGCGCAACTATCAGATGCTCGAGCCCGACAACCCGGTGCTGATCGGCTTTAACGAGGCGATCCGGCTCTCCGACGTCGAGGCGCTGATGCGAATTCAGGAGCTCTACCAGTGAACCCGGGAATCATTGCGGTCAACCGTTATTTCGACGGCGAAACCTTGCACCCGGGGCCATTCCGGGTCGAGGTCGCCGGCGGCATCATTGCGGCCATCGCCCCCGGTCCCGCACCGGACGCCGGGGAGCGTTACGACCTGATGCTGCCGACGCTGGCCGAGTGCCACAGCCACTTGTTCCTCGACGGCGACGAGCTCGACGCCGACAAACGCAAGGCCCATCTCGGAAAAGGCTTCGACGCCTGGCTTGAGACCGGCAAACGCAATATCGAGCGCTGCCGCGAGCTCGGGATCGGGGTGATCCGCGACGCCGGGGATGCCTACGGGGTCAACTGCCGGCTCCGCGACTTCGCCGCCGCGCTTGGCATCACCCTGATCTCCGCCGGCAAGGCGATCCGCAAAGCCGGGCGCTACGGCTCCTTTATGGCGCTCGAAATCGCCGGCCCGGCGGAAATCGAAGCGGCGGTCGCCGCCGTCGCCGAAGACTCGGGCGCGCTCAAAATCGTGCTCTCGGGGATCATCGATTTTGCCAACGGCAAGGTCAAGGGAAAACCGCAGTTCACCCTCGACGAACTGCGGCAGCTGGTCGATGCCGGCCACCGGCGCGGACTCAAGAGTTTCGTCCATTGCAGCGGCGAAGACGCCCTCAAGCTCGCGGTCGCCGCCGGGGTCGATTCGATCGAGCACGGTTTTTTCATGACTCCCGCCATTCTGGAAGCGATGGCGGCGAAGCAAATCGCCTGGACGCCGACTTTCATTCCGGTCGAATTCCAGTACCGTGAGCCGCAATACGGCAACTGGGATGCGCCGACTCGCGAAACGCTGCGCGCGATCCTCGACAACCACGCGCACTGCTTGCGGCTGGCGGCCGAGTACGGCGTCGCGGTGATGACCGGCTCCGACGCCGGGAGTTTCGGGGTCCGCCACGGATACGGATTATTGGAAGAATTGAAATTGATGCGCCAGGCGGGAATGAGTCTCGAAGCGGTGCTCGCCGCCGCCACCAACGTGCCCCGACTGCACTTCGGGCTGCCGCCCGTCCGGCTCCGTCCGGGAACACCGGCCGAGTGTTTCTTTACCGACGTTCTGCGATAAAAAAAAGAAGCTGCCCGGTTCCGGACGGCTTCTTGCTTTTATCCCAGCTTCAGATGCAGTAATCGAGGATGCCCTGTTCGGCGTTCAGCTTCTTGTAGTTGTCGATGATGTCCTGGAGCGTCACTTTGCGCATGTGGTCGCGGATTCCGGTATTGACGTCGGTCCAGATCGAGCGGGTGGGGCAACTCTCGATCCGGCAGCATTTGGCCGGAGTGCGGACGCAGTCGACGATCGCGAGCGGGCCCTCCATCGCCTCGACCACTTCCAGCAGGGTGATCTCTTTGGGATCTTTTTTGAGCCGGAAGCCGCCGCGGGCGCCGCGGATCGAGCGCACCATGCCGCCTTTGCGCAAGGCGATGATCAACCGGCTGATGTATTTCTCCGAAATCTGCTGCGATTGCGCAATGTCCCGGATCAGGCGCGGCGCGCCGCTGTCGTGAATCGCCAGATCGAGCAGAATGCGCAATCCGTACCGGCCCTTGGTTGAAATCTTCATCTTTACTCCCGTTTCGGAGGTTTTCCGGTTGAAACTCCCCCAACTATATCACCATTTGTCATAAGATACTCCGGAAATGCCCGTTTTGCAAGTAGTTTCGCCTGAAAATTCAAATTACTACTATTTTAGTTGATTTTATTCATAAAAGAACTTGACAAACCAAGCGGGCAAGTGTATGTTATAGCAAAATACAACCTAAATGGTAGACATAAGGAGGTGGCAATGAGCGGAATCAAACCAAACATTCTGGCTACCATCGGCGACACGCCGCTGGTGAAAATCAACCAACTCAATTCAGGCAAAGCCGAAATCGCGGCCAAAATCGAATCCTTCAATCCGGGCAGCTCGGTCAAGGACCGCATCGCCCTCGCGATGGTCGAAGCGGCCGAAAAAGCCGGGGTGCTCAAGCCCGGCGCGCTGATCATCGAACCGACCAGCGGCAACACCGGCATCGGCCTCGCGCTGGTGGCGGCGGTCAAGGGCTACCGTCTCATCCTCACCATGCCCGAAACCATGAGCATCGAGCGCCGCAAGCTCCTCGCCGCCTACGGCGCCGAACTGGTGCTGACCGACGGCGCGGCGGGGATGAAGGGAGCAATCGCCAAAGCGCTCGAACTCCACGCCGCCACCCCGGGTTCGTTCATTCCCCAGCAGTTCGAGAACCCGGCCAACCCGGAATTCCACCGCCTGACCACCGCCGAGGAGATCTGGCGCGATACCGCGGGGCGCGTCGACGCCTTCGTC
>CAZRFG010000032.1:0-17102 GCA_964599205.1 uncultured Victivallaceae bacterium | reverse complement strand
TTACACCTTAAGGGAGAAGAGTTATTACGAAATAAACACTATATTGAAGCGGTTGAGATATTCAATAGATATTTAAGTCTTAAAGACTTTCCTCAATATGGGAGTTTTTTTGATAGTTATGATAGAAAATCCGAGTGGCTTCATGCATTAATATCAATCTATGAAAGATGTAATAAAGAAATTCGAAAAGGTTTTGAAAACGTACCGCCAGAAATCAGTCATTTTACAAGCAAGAAAGCTTTGTTTTCTATGTTAGAGTACGAAAAAGTTCGTGCTTTCAGCTCAGAAGATGAATGCATTAAAACGTCAATACCAGCAGGAAATATCTTACGCGGCTACAATGCAATTTATATGAATGACCCAAGCGAGGGAAGAGCATTGATTGAATATAGTCATAGGCACCGGGATGGCACCATTCCGGACTTATCTGACTATTTCAAAGATCATGACTTTAAATGGATCGAACACGATGGCAGTCAATCCGTTTTCTGCATATCATTTACTGCCGCCTCAGATTCTTTGTCACTATGGCGGGCGTATGGCAGAGATGGAAGAGGCGTATGTATAACTATTCCCGTAAAAGCCTTGGAATATCTTTGTGAAAGAGAATTTAATCTCAGTGGAGATTTTCTTTGTGATCTTCCGAGAAGTGTTCATGATATTTTAGGATGGAACGAAGCAAAACAGACCATCAATTGTGAGGTGCCTCCTTCTGAAATACTTGATGAAACTACCGTAATGGCGACGAATCTTTACAAGGTTCGATACATTTCTCTCTCAGATGGAGACCATAAATTTGATAATGTTGCCGCAAAAGACTTTCTCTCGGCCATAAAAACGCATGTTGATGTTATAAATAAAATAAAAGAGTCTTTGACAAACGAAGTAAATGGCGAAGCGATCATTAAAGAAATAAATCACGCAGTGCGAGAAGTTTTTTCAGGCGTTCTATATTTGTTTAAGGATTCACAATATGCTGCAGAAGAAGAGTTCCGAATGATTACTCTCAGGCGGGTTGATGATGACGGGATATTCTTTGATGAAGCTGAAATCCCACGATTGTATCTAAAAACCAAACCGTTTGTGTTCCAAGACCCTGGAACCAAAATCATTCTCGGGCCAGGCGTGGAAGACCCGGAAGCGGTTCAGTTGAGCATCCGCCGCATTATCGCGCTGAATGACAAATTTGCCAAGGATATCAAAGTCGAGTATTCCAAAGTTCAATACCGGCCCAAGACCGACGAGGCGGGTTGTCCCATCAAAAAATATTGACTCGGCGGGACTCCTTGTTGCCGGCAAAAAACGCGAGCGAAGCGAACCATTCTCCATGTTGCGAATTTGATGGTTTTTCGACGTGGAAGAATTGCGGCCGGTTTCGCGTGATATCGGGGAATATAACACCGGAGGTGAATGATGAAACCGCGAACCATATCGGTCATTGTCAATGGGGTGATGCTCGCCGTGCTGTGTTGGGGTGTTGTTTCGGGAATGACGGCGATCATTGACGGGTGCAATTTTCTCGAGTACAAGCTTCATCCGGCGAATCAGGCGCTGCCGCTCTGGCTCGGGATTCCACGGGCTATTTTTCTGCTCCCGAGCTTGATTTCAGAGACACTGGCGTATGATCTCTTTGGCATCCGGCTTGAATTCTACCAAAGGGTCAATTACCGCCATGTCATTTTTATGATCATCCACCTGACTCTCTTTTTCGGCATCGCCCTCTTTGCCGCACACCGCACCCGGCGCTGGCTCGAGCGGAGAGCGAAGCCAAAACAATAAAATGCCGGAGCGACGGAATTCGTCGCTTCGGCATTTTGATTTTTGACCGGTGTTCAGAGCTTGATCGGCTTGCCTTCGCGGGCGGAGCGGTAGATCGCGTCGAGGAGGCGCATTACTGTCACGCCCTCTTCGGGGGCGACCAGAAAGGGTTCCTTTTTGATCACCGCGTCGGCGAAGAGGTAGTAGCCGCTTTTGCACGGCGGGGCCGGCATGTGGAGCTTGGTGTCGAATTGGGCGCCGTGCGCTTCGTAGCTGTAATCGACGTCGAATTCGTAGGTTTCGTTGAGGTTGAACTGGCGGATGCCGCCCTTGGTGCCGAGGAGCTGGGTGGACATGTTTTCATTCTCGCGGACGTTGGCCGCCCACGAGGCTTCGATCTCCAGCATCGCGCCGTTTTTGAAGCGGATCATCGCGCAGGCGAGGTCTTCGACGGTGTAGTCGAACCCCTTGGCCTTGGCGATGCCGGGGCCGAAGTGATTGTAGGTGTTGGCCATCACCCACTCCGGTTCGGGGTAGCCCATCACCCACAGCGCGAGGTCGAGCCGGTGGACGCCGAGGTCGATCAAGGGACCGCCGCCGGAGCGCGATTTGTCAAAGAACCAGTTGCCCGAGGCCCCGCCCGAGTTGAAATTGCCGGCCGCCAGCCCCGGCACCCCGCGCCGGCGGTGCCAGATCGTCCGGCCGAAGTAAATGTCGCCCAGCGCGCCCGCTTCGGCCATCGATTTCATCGCCCGCGACTGGGGGTGAAAGCGGTAGGAGAAGTTGATGCCGAGCTTGCGCTTGCGCTTTTTCGCCACCGCCAGCATCTCTTCGGCCTCGGCGGCGTTGAGCGCCATCGGCTTTTCGCAGAGCACGTTGGCCCCGGCTTCGAGGGCGGCGACGGTGAGCGCCTTGTGGTCGATGTTGGGGACCGCCACCGAGACGATGTCGAGCTTCTCTTTTTCCAGCATCTCGTACGCGGTGTTGTAGGCGCGCGGAACGTTCAGCTCTTTCTGGTAATGCAGCAGTTTCGCTTCGTTGATGTCGGCGATCGCCACCACTTCGACGTCGGGATGCTCGCGGTAACCGGCGATGTGGTTGCGGCCCATCCCGAGGCCGATCACGCCCGCTTTGTACTTTTTCATCAGAGGCTCCTCAGTTGACCTTCTGGACGATCCCGGCCTTTGCCCCGGCGGCGGGGTCGGTGGAATGGATCACTTCGAGCGGTTTGACGTTGGGGCAGATGTGTTCGCGCTTGATCAGCGGCTTCGCCCAGCGGACGGCGTTGCCGAGGACGCGGCGGATGTTGGCGTCGTAGTAGATCGGGTAGGTCTCGTGGCCGGGGCTGAAGTAGAAAATCTTGCCGTAGCCGCGCTCAAAGGTGACCCCGCTGCGGAAGACTTCGCCGCCCTCGTACCAGGAGATGAAAACGACGTGGCCGTCGCTCGGAATGTCAAAGCGTTCACCGTACATTTCGACGTGCGGCAGCTCGAAGTAATCGCCGATGCCCTCGGTGATCGGGTGCATGGGATCGATGTTCCAGATCCGTTCGCGTTCGCCGACTTCGCGCCACTTGAGAGAGCAGTTGGTGCCCATCAGGGTTTTGAAGATCTTCGAGAAGTGGCCGGAGTGCATCACGATGAGGCCCATTCCCTCCAGCACTTTTTTCTGGATTTTCTTGACCAGTTCGTCCGGTACGTCGGCGTGCTTGCAGTGGCCCCACCACATCAGGACGTCGGTCTTGGCGAGGACTTCGTCGGTCAACCCGCATTCCGGCTGGTCGAGCGAGGCGAGGCGGATTTCGAGGTCGGGGGCGGCGATGCCGTCGGCGATCGCTTTGTGAAGCCCGTCGGGATAGATCTCGGCGATCTTCGGATTGCTCTTTTCGTGATAGAATTCATTCCAGATCGTGACTTGCAGTTTGGCCGCCATTTTTTCACCTTTTTTTGATTGAAAGTGCTTCCATTTGGGAATCATCACAGCTATAGTATAATGGTGAAAAAAAGCACTTTCAAACGTATTATGTGATCATTTTGTGATAAGCCGGTGCAAATTGTGACGGGAGGCCGCGATGCCGATGGATTACGGGAAAATCCGCCGCTGGGAGGCGCACTTCGACGTCCGGCGGCCGCTCGCCGGGTTGCCGGTGCCGCAGCTGGTGGTCGAGGAAATTCAGGGGAGTCCCGCTTACCGGATCGCGCCGCGCGACATTGTGGGAAGCCAGATCTCGATTGCGCTCTCCGGCCCGGCGATGCTGCGGGTGGGGGAAGTCGATCACGCCATCCCCGCCGGGAGCGCCTTTCTCCACAACCACCGCGACCCGCTGACCACCTACTATTACCGGCCGGGCGGCAAGGAGCCGTGGCGCTTCCTCTGGATCGCCTTCAACGAAGCCGAGGAGACGGTGGCCGAGCTCAACCGGCGCTACGGGTACCTCTTTCCGGCGGCGGAACTGATTCCGATCCTCGCCGGATTCCGCCAGGGGCAGGCGCGAAGCTCGGTCGAGCCGATGACCGCGCTGGCCGGGGCGCAACTGGTCTACCGGCTGCTGGAAAAACTCACCGCGACCCGGGAAGAACCGATGTTCGGCACCCCCGCCGGGCGGCTGGCGACGGCGGCGCAGTCGCTGATTTTGTCCGATCTGACCCGCCCGCTCGACGGCGGCAGCATCGCCGCCGCGCTGGGGGTGTCGCGCGAACACCTCGCCCGCAGCTTCCGCGCTCAGACCGGAGTGACGCTCCACGCTTATTTGCAGCGCTGCCGCCTGGAGCTCGCGCTCAACTTGCTCGCCCAGCGCCACTTGTCGTGCAAGGAAATCGCCCAGCGCAGCGGCTTCGACAGCTACGCCAGCTTTGCCCGCGCCATCCGCCGCCACCGCGGCCGCTCCCCGGAGGAGATGCGGGGGACTTCGTAAGCGGACTGACCTCCGTCATTGCCAGGGATCGTGAAAGGCGCGGGCGAGGTCGACGCGGCCGTCGGGGCGGAAGGGGACGCGTTCTTTGATCAAGAGTTCACGCTGGGCCGGTTCGCAGCCGGGAGCCAGCCGTCCCGCGCGGTTGACGACCCGGTGCCACGGCACCCGGTGTCCCGGCGCGAGGCGCGCCATCGCCCGCCCCACCATCCGCGCCCGGCGCGGGGTGCCGAGCAAAAAGGCGATCGCGCCGTAGGTCGTCACCCGCCCGGGCGGGATCGAACGCACGATTTCGTACACTTTTTCGTAATAGGCGAGGTCTTCCGGCATCCGGGCTCCGAATTGGGGGATTGCCGTAGCATACACCGCCCTGCCGCCGTTGTCAAATCAGAACTCGGGAGCCACATAGTTTTTAACCCCGCCGCAGGCCTGGAATTGGCGGTAGTAGGCGAAGAGGAGGATCAGCGACAGCGTCGAGACGGCGGTCGCCATCAAGAAGGTGTACTGGTACTGGTGGCCGGAGCAGTCGAGGAAGATACCCAGGAGCGGCACCGCGAACGCGTTGACGATCCCGCCCAGGAGTCCCCCGACAATGCCGTACTGGGCGAACTGGGAGCGCGGGAAGAGGCGCATGGTGAGCGAGGCGGCCACGGTGTAATACGCCCCCGCCGTCACCGACTGGGCCATGAACGCGAGCGAAAAAGTCAGCCGGTCGCAGACCAGGAACCCCGCCGCCAGCGAAATCACCCAGTAGCACGCGATCGTCACCATCACGCAGCGCAGCGGGTGGAAGCGGTCGGCCCAGACCCCGAGCGGGTAGGCGATGAGGAGCGAAACGAGGTAGCTGGCCGCCCCGAGTTTGCCGTAGTAGTCCATGCCGATCCCGAGTTTTTTGGCGTAAAAGGCGATGAAAGTACCCGCCGGCAGAAAGACCATGCCGGTGACGATCAGCATCGCAAAGAGGAGCCAGTAATAGCGCGACCGGATGCAGCGGCCGAGGTATTCCTGCGCGATGACCCAGTTGTTGCGCCCCGGCGAGCCGTGTTCGGCGGGCGGGTATTGGCCTTCGCGAACGAAGAGGCACATCAAGGTGATCCCGACTCCGTAGAGCACCGCGAGCACCGCGAAAACCACTTCGTGGTGCGCTTCGGCATAGCCGAAGAGAAAGTAGTTGAAGCCGATTCCGGCGAGCAGACTGACGATCCGGAACAATCCGAAAAAGCGACCGAGGAGGCCCGGCGGCACCACGTCGTTGATCAGTGCGAAAAAGACCGCCGAGGCGATCAGCACCCCGAATTCAAAGAGCACCCACGAGCCGGCCAGAATCCACAGCGCCGCCCGGTCGGCGGAGAGCGAGGGAATCAATTGCTGAAGTTCCGGGGTGAGAAGCTTGCTCGCCGCCATCCCGAGCATCCCGGCGAGCACGATCGGGGTGGTGATCAGGAGAAACGGAATGCGCCGCCCGAACCGGCTGCGGTAACGGTCGGAAAAGTAGCTGATGAAGGGCGAGATCACCATCCCCATGGTGGTGGGGACGCTCGACAGCATCAGGCCGTTGAAGAAATCCGACGCGCCGTGATTCTTGAAGAGAAGCTGGGTGATCGGCCCGATCGAGCGGTCGCGGAGCGCCCAGACCAGGTCGCCGGTCAGGAGCAGCAGAAAGAGGATGATCAAACCTTTGCGATGATAGGTCAAGGTTCCCGCCGACCAGGTTTTCTCCGGCGGGGTCGGGGAATGGGCGTCGTTCATGGCGTTCAGCACTCTCCGGTTTGCAGCAAAGCTTCCGCACGCAGGCGGGAGACGGCTTGCCGTTCCGGTCGCGGGAACCCGGCATCGGCGACTTTGGCGAGCGCCGCGCCGGTGCACAAAAAGGGCGAGTGGCTGCCGAACACCAGGCGTTCGTGCGGCATGCCGTGGAGCGCCGGAAAAGCTTCGACCATCGCGCAGTCGTAAACGAGATTGGGCTCGCGCCACCCGGCAACTTCCCCGGCGCAGGCGTTGAGGACGAGGATTTTGGCGGCGGGGAGCGCGGCGGCGAAACCGGCGACTTCGGCGGCCGGACGCGGTTTGATTTTGCACAAGGGATGCTGGCCGCGCTCGTCCTCCTCGCGCATCACCACGACCAGCAAGGTGCCGGCGGCGGCGAGTTTACGCGCCATCGTCAGCGCCGGGCGCGAGGTGAGGCGGTAGCGGTGGAACGACGGGTAGAGCGCGGCGGCGGCGAACCGGCTTCGCTTCCAGAAGCCGTAGGCCGGATGCACCGCTGGGAGCGGGATGAAGCCGGGGAAGTCGGCGCAGCGTTCGGCGAGCCTGCGGTTTTCCTCCTCGGGATCGGCCGAGAACGGCGCTTCCGCCGAACGCACCAGGCCGCCGGTGATGCCGTGTCGATGCAGCAGCTTCACGAGTTCCGGCATGGTTTCCGCGGCGGACGGGCGGAACGGCCAGCGGCCGAGCGAGAGATTGACGTCAAAAATCACCATGAGAGCAACTCCTTCGCATTTTTCCACAGAATCCGTTCGCGGTCGGCCGCGGAGATCGCCGCGTCGCGGATTTTGGCGAGCTGGCAGCCGAAGTCGCGGCAGGAGGCGTCGGAGCCGTAGACGACGCGCTCCGCTCCGAGTTGCCGCACCGCGTATTCGACCAGTCCCGCTTCCGGCTGGGCGCCGGACGTGTCGATGACCACGTTGGGCAGATCGGCGATGTCCTCGACGCCGCGATGGCCGCAGCCGCAGAGGTGGGCCATCACGATTTTGACTTCGGGATAACGCCGGGCGAGGACGGCGACGTCGGAGGGATCGGATTCGCAGGGGAGACGGCCGACCGTTTTGTACCAGGTGTGCTGGAGGAGCGGCCGCCCGGTTTCCGCCAGGAACTCCATCACCGGCGCGAGTTTGGGGCTGCGGCAGTTGAGCGAAGCCTCGAACTTGACCCCGATGAATTCGAAATGGCGGAAGCAGCGCTTCAGCTCTTCGCGGAGAGCGTCCGGGGGATTGCCGGGGTTGAGGAAGACGAAGCCGCGGCAGAAGTCGGGATGACGCCGGACGTCGGCCAGCGTCGCGTCGTTGATCTTGCAAATTTCCTCCGGCGTGGGGTACAATCCGAAGCGGAAGACGTCGCCGAGGAAGACGATCCGGTCGATGCCGTGCTGTTTGGCCGCCGTCACCACCGCTTCGGTCCGGCCGGTGAAGTTGTGAGTGTGAATGTCGATGATCATAGTGTCACTTTTTGCTTGAATTCAAATCCCAGCTGCCGGGGCGCGAACTTTGCTGGATGAAATAGAGTTTCGACCCCGCCACCGCGCCGCCGCCGGTGATCGGGCGCGGCGGCGTCGCCAGCGCGACCGGCTCGAACGAGCCCGGCGCGAGTTCGGAAATTTGTCCATTCTGGAGCAGCAAAAGCCGCCCGTCGGGAGTTGGCTGCAAGCCGTTGCGGACCACCGCGCCGCCGGAACCGATGTCGTATTCCTTGTCGAGCTTGAAGCTCCCGAGGTCGATCACCGCAAGTTTGCCGTCGCCCGCGGCGACCAGTTTGCCGTCGCGGACGGCGATCGCGACCACATTGGTGAATCCCTCAAGCTTGAGCGAGCGGCTGATTTTGCCATTGGCCCAGTCGAGCCGGAAGACCGAGGCCGCTTTGGCGGTGGTGTGGCCGCCGCCGGGGGCTTCGATGCTGGTGCCGCCGACCAGGTCGCCGTCGGGCAGGAACCGCATCGCAATGCAGCTCTCGCCGGGCAGGATTTCGTCGAGCTGGCGGTTGGTTCCGGCGGCGAGGTCGTGGATGGCGAGGCCGCCGCCGACCAGTCCGTAGTTGGCGAAACCGCTCATCGCGATTTCACGGCCGTTGGGATGGACGGCGATGGCGCGGGGACGGGTGGCGATATCCGGCCACTGGCCGAGAATGCGCGGATTGTCCGACCCGGCGGCGGCTTCGGCCGGTTTCGCCGGGCGCGGCGCGGGGGCGAGCTCGATGCCGGTGAGCGAAAAGAGGAGTTTGCCGCCATTGCCGGAAGCGACCGCGAAAACGACCGGGAAGTCACCCTCGGCAAGCTCAAAGGGGCCGAGCGAGAAACAGGGGGTCAGTCTCTCCTGAGCCCGGCGGAGGTCGCGGACCAGCTCTTTGCCGCCCGCCTTGACCGTCACCACGCCGTAAGCGCCGGATTCGAGGAACTGGAAATTGAGGTAATAGGTTCCCTTTTGCGGCACCGGCAGATTCAAGGTCAGGCGGTTGTCGTCGCTTTCGCCGATGCCGAGGAGGAGGCGGCGCGAGGCGAGTTCGCTCCAGCGTCCGCCCGCCGCTCCGGCGCGGGTCAGCAGCTGATTGAAGGGCAAGCCGAAGTTCTCGACCTCGGGCGCGGCGGCGAACCGGACCGGCTTGGCCGGATCGTATTCCCACATCCGGCCCCCGGCGTATTCGCAGCTGTAGAGCTTGCCGTTTGCGGCGGTCATGTTGCAGAAGTTGCCGCCGCTCACCACCGGGTTGTAGCCGAGGTCGGTGATTTTGCCGTCGGCGGGATTGAGGCGGCCGAGGTGGTGGGGGTGGGCGCTCGAGAAGTAAATTTGGCCGTCCGGTCCGGCGGCGAGGCTGGTGAGGTTGAGGCCGCCGGAGACGTATTCGACCGGGATCACCCGGAGACTGCCGTCGTCGTTGCGGAGGGTGATTTCGCGCTTGACCAGGTCGTAGCGCTCGATCGCTTTGCCGTTGCCGAAGTCGTAACGGCGGCTGCCGTAGTGAAGAATGCGGTCGTCGGCGAAAGTCATTGCGGCGGGGTTCTCCTCGATCACCTTGCCGCCGAGGCAGCGAGCCCGGAAGTTGCCGAAGGAAACGAAGACGGTGCCGTCGGCGAGTTTCTGCACCCGGCCGGTGCCGACTTTGCGGAGCGCTTCCGGGAGCAGCTGGATTTTTTCGCCGGTGGCGGGGTTGAGCGCGACGAGGTTGGCGCGGGCGGTGCCGATTCCGGCGTAGAGGTAATTTTCGCGATCGACCGCGAGACTGCTCAAATAATGCTCGGCGGGGTCCATTTTGCCGCAGTCGCGGGCGGTGCCGCGGGCGGGATCGACCGCGGTCAGCCGGGCGTCGGGGGTGCCGCCGAGGTAGACGGTGCCGTCAGGCGCAATCGCCGCCGACAGCGTCGCCCCCGGCGCGGCGCCGGCGTCGGTGAAGCGCCGGGTGTTGACGTCGAAAATCAAGGCGCGGCCGAGTCCGTAGACGAATTTGCCGTCCGCCGTCAGCGCGCCGCCGTAAACCGCCCCCGCGGCTCCCGCCGGGACGTGGTACTGAGCGGTTTTGCCGCTCTCGATGTCGGTCAGCAAAAGATAACTCCGGCCGGTGTCGAGCGGGGCGGCGAGGACAAAGGGCCGGCCCTGCCGGTCGAGCGCGGCGACGCAGTTGCGCAATTCGGCCGAGGCGATGCCGACGCCGTAGTCGGTGAACCCGGTGGCCACCGGCTCCGGCCGCCGGTCGATGAGTTCGAGGCTGCGGATCGCGATTCGCATCTCGGTATTGGCGGCCTTGCGGCCGAAAAAGAACTGGAGCTGGTTGACCGGCGCATTGGGCGCGGCCTTGAGGTCGGCGGCAAGGATTTTGACCTTGCCGTCCTCGCGGCCCGGAGTCAGCACCAGCCGGGTCGGTTTGTCGAGTTTGACAAAGGTGTAAAAGGACGCCGCATACGTTCCCCCGGCGGTCCGGCACTTGAGGTAAAAGCTGTCGCCGGGGAGCGGATTTTCGACCCGGACTTCGAGCGCGATGCTCTTTCCCTCAAGCGAAAAAGGTTTGACGGCGAGTGCGAAATTGAGGTAGCTGTACTTCTCCTCGCCGTTGCGGCCGGAGGCGATCAAGGCGCCGTCCTTGACTTCAAAGCGCTGATCCTCCAGTTTGGAGGTGAACTGCCAGTTTTCCAGCTTGCCGTCCCACCGCGCTTCCCCGGCGGCGGCGCTCCACGCCAGTGCCGCGAGGGCGGCGCAGGATAAAAACATGTTCTTCATTTGCGGTTTCCCCGGATGATCGCGCGGCGGTCGGCGAGCGGGGCATGCAACCCGTGCTCGAGGATCGCTTCGACGATCCGGTAACCGCACTCGAGTTTGTTTTCAAAGGGTTCTTTTTTGAGCGCGGCGAACTCAAAGGTCATCGGCGCCGCGCCGGTGGCGAGGGTCACCGCGTTGTTGATGTCGGTCTGGCCGGAGGCTTCGCCCGGCACCTGATCCTCGGTCAAGCCCTGTTTTGCCATCCAGCTCCGGCGGATCGCCATCACGGTTTCGACGTTGCGCGGGTAATTGAGCCCCGAGGGCGGGATCACGTGGGGAATCTCGCGGGCGGAGTGGAGGTTGAGGAAGAAGTCGATCCGTTCGCGGTCGGCGAGCCGGAGTAGCGCTTCGGCCTCGGCGGTTTTGAGGTTGCCCGGGGCGGCGTCGAGCTGGATGTTGTACCCCGCCGAGTTGTAATAGGTGCCGAGCTGGGCGACCTCGGCCATCGGCATCGGGTAGTATTCCTTGAGCTCCGGCCAGCGGAGTTCGCGGCCGTCCTTGAGGATGGTCGAGATCGGGGCGTAGTCGTCCGGGGTGCATCCGTTGAGGCAGTCGGGAGCCACCGCCCGGCCGTCCATATTGACGCAGGGCAAGAGCACCAGCCGGTAATGCGAACACAGTTCAAGGAGATGCGGTCGCTCGACGCCGCGAAGATCGCGGCCGGTCTCGAGGAGCGAAATGAGATTCTGGACCAGCACCACACCCTCGGTCTCCTCGCCGTGGATGCCCGCCGCGATCATCACGACTTCGGGGGCATTGCCGGCGTAGAGCTCGGGGCGCGGCGAACCGGTGGCGCTCGGCCAGTTGAGCTCACGGTGCGGCGAACTCGGGCCGTAGGTCACGGCCGAAACCGGAAATCCTCCGGGGGTGCGGGCGATCACTTCGACCTTGCCTTTTTTGACCTTGGCGAGATCGTCGGCGAGTTCGTCGGGGCGGACGCGCCACCATGCCGGGCGGGGCGCGGCGTGGGCGATGGTCCGGCGGACGAATGGAGCGGAGACGGGCGTGGACATCATTTCCCTTTCCGCCGCGGCGGCGGCGAACGCCGCCAGCAGCGTGATGGCAACCACAAGTTTCATCGATGGTTATTTGGTTTGCGGCGCGTCGAGTTTGATGCTCTGCCAGCGGTTGTCGCGGTTGAAGAAAAGCGAGCCGTTGACGATCGCCCCGCCGGCCTCGATCGTCCCCGGAACGCTGCGGAATTCAGTGACTGCGCAACCGGCCGGGTCGACCGTGGCGATGCCCTGCCGGAGCACCAGATAGACCTTTTTGCCGTCGGAGAGCAGCACCCGCGGGCCCTGGGTGATCGCCGCCGGGCCGTAGTCGGCGAAACTGCCGCGCCGGACGATCTTTTTGGTCGCGGGGTCAAAGAGGAAGAGCTCCTGCGGCGCGGCGACGCCGAGGACTTTGCCGTCCGGCAGCACCAGGAAATTGTAGACCGCGTCCAACGCCCCGAGTTCCTTGCTGCGCCAGGTCACTTTCTTGGTTTTGAGGTCAAAGAGGAGGAGCGAACACTCCTTCGCCTTGCGCTCGCCGCCGGTGCCGGGGGCGGTGGTGGTGCCGATCAGCAAAAGATCGTTGCCGAGCCAGGCCAGCGCCTGCGGCGCTTCGTCGACCGCGAGTTCGGCGTTGGGGATCACTTCAAGCTTGCCCGACTCGGTGTCGAGCAGCGCCAGGCCGCCGCCGGTGACGCCGTAGGCGGGGGTGCCGCCGACCGCGAGGGTTTTGCCGTCCGGCGTGATCGCGATGCCGTGGGGACGGGTGATGTCGGGATGGACTTTGCCGTAGAAGACCGGGTTGCCGGTCAAATCCGGTTTTTCCAGCGCCATCGCCTTTTTCAAGGTCCAGGGCTGCGAGGGGTCGTAGCGCAGGATCTGGCCGCCGTGGTAGCCGCCGATGTAGAAGTACTTGCCGTGGGCGAGGATGGTGTTGCACTGCACCCCGGCGGCCTCTTCGGATTTTTCGCCGGTCACCGGATTGAGCTTGGCGATGCGGAAGGGGAAGAAGGACCCCCCGGCGACGATGCCGTCGGCGTTGGCGTCGAGCGCCATCAGCGGCGCGCCGCGGTTCTCGAACTGGAATTTGACTTCGTTTGTCTCCTTGGTTTTGGGATCTTCGACCGTCATCACGCCGTCGAGGAGATTGATGTCGCGGATGATTTTCCCCGACGGAAGGTCGCGGTGGAAGAGGGTCTGGGCGCCGGTGAAGGGCGATTTGGCGATGCTCGCTTCGGGGGCTTTGTCGAGTTTGGTTTTGGCGCCGTTCTCGAGCCGGTACCAGAAGTTCTGGTGGCGGCCGTAGATTTTGCCGTCGCGGTAGAAACTCACATCGTAGCTTGAGGGATTGGGGCGTTCGTCCCTGGCCAGCAGCGGGACCGCCTGCTTTGTGGCGGGGTTGAAGGCGACGATCTGGCCGTTGGTGCTGCCGATGCCGAGGTAGATCCAGCCGTCCGGGCCGGCGACCACCGAACGCGGATACTGCGCCCAGTTTTCGGTGTTGACCGCGCCGTAGTCGGTGAATTTTTTGTTGGCGGGATCGTAGGAGACCAGGCCGCCGTCGGGGTAGATCGCGGCCCAGATCACGCCGTTGGCGTCTTCGCACATCGCCATCGCCGCCTGATGCGGGGTTTTGAACCAGGCGGTGTATTTCTTGAGGGCCGGGTCGTATTCGACGAAGTAGCCGCCGAAATGGGAGTAGCATTTGCCGGCTTTGGAGAGGATCGAGGAGTAGACCGCGTCGCCGCCGTGGTACGGGAGCTCGACGGTGTCGGCCTTGCCGGTGGCGGCGTCGATCTGGAGGATGCGGTCGTTGGCCTTGTCCATCAGCCAGATCACCGCGACGTCGCGGCCTTCGCCGTCACGGGTCGAGACGGTGCCGCGATTGGTGCCGCCGGGGGCGGCGACGCCGTAGTCGCGGACTTCGGCGACGATCGGCGGAGCCGGGGGCTCGACCGCTTCGATTTTGGCGAGCGAAACCGACATCGGGGCGCTCTCTTTGCTGCGGCCGAGGAAGATCTGAAGTTTGACCACCGGCGTGTCGACCGGGGCGGTGAGGTCTTTTTCGAGGATCTGGAAGCCCTTGGCCGGCGATTGCGGCGCGAGCACCACGCCGGTCGCGGTCCGGGGCGCGCTCAAGGTGTAGAACGACGCCGCGATTTTGCCGTCGGCGGTCATCGCTTTGACGTAAAAACCGCGCGGCCCGGCGGTCTTCACTTCCAGCGCCAGCGCCTGTTTGGCGAACGAGAACGGCTTGACCGCGACGTTGAAGATCAAATACTCGTTGCCTTCGGCGGAAACGGTGAGCACGCCGTCGCGGACTTCGACTTGCTGATTGGCGAGTTTGGAAACCACGGCGACGCTCGAGGCTTCGCCGTTCCAGAGCGATTCTCCGGCGGCCAGCGACAGGCCCAGCAGGGCCGTCATCAATACGGTGACAACTTTCATCATTTTCTCTTTCCGATATGGTTCAAAGGGTTTATTTCGAGCGGGGGTAAAAGTAATAGCCGCTGGTGGCGGTTTCGCTGCCCACCAGCGCGTTGGTCTGGGTGAACGGCTGGCCGGCCCAGATGACGTCATTGGCCATCGCGCTCGAGTGTCCGTCCGCCCAGGTGATCGGCATGGTCGTGTAATTGTCGTGCCGTCCCCGGACGTAAGCCGGACCGAGCGTGGCGTAGAGCACCGCGTTCTGGCCGGTATTGGCCACCGCGAGGTCGGCGGCTTCGCCGATGACGATGGTTTTGGACGGGGTGACCACAAATTTTCTTCCCTGGGCGACGCCGCCGGCGGTGACGTAGCCCATGTAGTTGTTGTTTTTGTAGTAGGAGTAGCCGTAGCCGCCACCGAGGTAGGAACTGTTGCTGGTGTTGGTCTGATCCATATTGAGCTGGCCGGCAGTCACCACCTTTTCGTTCATCCAGTCGGGGCAGCCGAAGACTCCGGTATAGCACAGTCGCTTTTTGTCGATCCAGCTGGCGGTGGTGGCCGCCATATTGGAGGTGGTGGTGGTCAAATACGGCATGATCAGGAGCTTCCAGTTGGCGGTGCCGAAGTTGTCGACATTGTTGTAGACCTTGAACGTGCCGAGCAGCGGATAGTAGCCGAAATCGCCGAGATACTGCTGCACCGCGACGCCCTGCTGGCGCAAGTTGTTGAGGCACTTGGTTTTTTTGGCGGCGTCGCGCGCCTTGTTGAGGGCGGGCAGCAGCATCGAGGCGAGGATGGCGATGATCGCGATCACCACCAGAAGCTCGATCAGCGTGAACCGTTTCGCCGGCGCGGCAGCATTTCTTGCAGATGGTGTGCGCGGCATCGGCGGTATGACTGCCGGGGACGGCATGGCGACAGTGACTTTTTTCATAATTTTATGCTTTCTTCCGGTCATGGCGCAGTGTTTGCCGCGGTTTCGATCTTGCCGACGGTGATCGCCATCGGTTTATCAGGGGTTTTGCGGCCGAAGAAGAACTGGAGCCGCACGATTTCGGCGTCGGGGGCCGCTTTGAGGTCCTTTTCGAGCACCTTGAAGCCGTCGGGAAGTTTGTCGGCGGTCAGCACCATCCGGGTGATTTTGCCGGGCAAATTGAAGGTGTAAAAAGAGGCCGCGATCTTGCCGTCGGCGGCCAGCGCTTTGATATAGAAGCTGTCGCCGGGGAGAATTTCGGCGAAACTGAGGTCAAAGGCCAGCCCCTGTTTGGCAAATGAGAACGGCTTGACGTCGACGTTGAAGGTGAGGTAGCTGTATTTGGGGTCGTTGCTGACCGCCGTCACCGTGACCGCGCCGTCGCGGACCGCGAATTCCTGCTTGGCGAGCTTGGAGACGATCCGGACGCCGGAACTTTCGCCGTTCCACAACGGCTCTGCGGCGGTGAGGGCGATGGCGAACAGCGTCGCCAGACATGCGGCTTTGATTTTCATTTTTATTCTCCCCGGGTTGGTTTTTGAATTGAGCTGCTGCTGTTTCAATGGTGATCAGTTGGTCCGTCCGAGCCAGAATTCACGGCCGGGATCGGTGTTGGTATACAAGCCGGCCACCTTGCGCTGTTCGACATGGCCGTCGAAAAAGACGCAGTTGACGTTGCCGGCGTGGCGGTAGATGACGTCTTCGTATTCGGCGCCGCTGGCGTAGTTGGGGTAGGCGCCGCCGTTCCAGGTGGAGGTGGTGCTGCTGCTGGTCAGGTCGACCCGGCCGTCGCCCATCGCCATCAGGATCGACGGACGCTTGATCCGGGTGAACTTGGACGGCATTCTCGGGGTGCCGGAATTGTAACCGTAAATTTTCTGGCCGTAATCGCTTTCGGCGACATTGTTGGCGCCGTAACTGGAGACGAAGTAATCGCCGGTATAGCGGTAGCGGTAACGCGCGGCGTGACACTGGAACGAAGGAACGATCACCTCGATCTTATTGGTGATGTTCGCGGTCGGATACTGGCTGCCGGTGAAGACGGGGTACAAATAGTAACCGATGGTCTTGCCGTTGTTGTAAACCCATGGCGCGAACTCATCGCCGCCATAACCGTAAGCGCTCAAACTGAGGCTGATCTGCTTGAGGTTGTTCTTGCAGTTGCTGCTGTGGGCGGAGCCGCGCGCTTTGTTGAGGGCGGGCAGCAGCATCGAGGCGAGGATGGCGATGATCGCGATCACCACCAGCAATTCGATCAGCGTGAAGCGTTTTCTTTTCATCTTTGCCTCCTCTTTCAGCCGGTGTGCTTGAAAGTCAGTTGCGGTCCCAGTAATTCTCGGGGTTGCCGATGACGCTGCCGTTGGCGAACGGATACTCCGAGTAGGGGTTGACGGTGTTGCTCACTTTGGCATTGGATACGTGGCCGTCGACCCAGGCCAGATTGACGCCGCCGGAGTGGCGGGCGTCGGGACAGCCGTCATATCCGACGTCGCGGTAGGTCGCCCGGCAGATGTAACTGCCCCGTCCGCTGATGGCGGTGCTGGCCATGGTGTCGACCAGGAGAATGGTCGCCGCCGGTTTTCTGATCTGGGTGGCTTTGGCGCTGGTCCAGTTCGCTTTTGAATTGATGTTGGCGGAGCTGCCGATGTATCCGTAGTTGTAGCCGTAATGGATGCCCTGGAAGTTGTTGTAGCCTTGGGGAGCGGCTTGAAACCGGGGCCGGTTGTTGTTGATTCCGACTTCCAGGTCGCGGCGGGCGGGGCAGAAGAAAATTTTGCCGGACGGAATGTGTCCGGGCTGGATCAGCTGGTCGCTCCACAGCCAGGTGGCGGTGGCGGGGGTGGTCACATAGTTGTAGAAGGGCGGGAAGAAATCGGAATTTTCGCCGACATAGAACAGCAACCCCATCGCCAGCTGCTTCTGATTGGAGGCGCAGCTGATCGCGTGGGCTTTTTCGCGCGCTTTGTTGAGGGCGGGCAGCAGCATCGAGGCGAGGATGGCGATGATCGCGATCACCA